>CALGCU010000001.1 GCA_937886455.1 uncultured Bacteroidales bacterium
CTTCTTGATCTCGCTTGTCAGACGGCCGAGGAATGCAGGACGTCCGATACCTGCCATATCTTTCAAGCATATTTCTTGTGCTCCCCCCTCTATGAGTTGTTCAGCCAGATTGATGTAGTATTCAGCAGTGTGTACCGGAGAATAGGTGATACACATTGTGGCTTGTGCAATCATGCCGGCCTCTTTAGCCCAATTGATAGAAGGTATAATATTTCGAGGGTCGTTGAGTCCACAGAAAATACGTGTGATATCCACACCTTGTGCTTTTTTTACTTTATACATCAATTGGCGTACATCAGCAGGTACTGGATTCATACGCAAACCATTCAATCCACGGTCGAGCATGTGGGTTTGTATGCCTGCTTCGTTGAAGAACTTAGTAAAGGTACGTACAGCTTTGTTAGGATTTTCTCCATAAAGCAAATTAACCTGTTCAGAAGCGCCACCATTGGTTTCTACTCGAGCGAAACATCCCATGTCAATAATAGCAGGTGCAACTTGGGCCAGTTGGTCTTTGCGTGGCACATATTTGCCTGATGACTGCCACATGTCACGATAAACAAGGCTAAATTTAATTTCTTTTTTCATAACAACTACGTATTATTTTCTATAATGGTTAGATTTAAGTGTTCAGTATTTTTAATAATTTTTAATAAGGCGAGGGCAAATGTACGGATTTTTCGGATTTATACAATAGTTTGGCGTATTTTTCTTTCGCTTATTTATTTAACATCCATCCCTCGTTCCTCTTTTGATTATTCATCACAAAAACCGAGCCGTCCTTCAAGTTCTGCCATAATTGGTTTTCCTTCGGCTGTATTCTTCTTGACAGCAGCGATGTAGATGTCACGAATTGTGACCCCTGTATCCAATCGTTTTTGATGATGAGTGAGTGCGTCCATACCATCGTTTCCTGCCACCAGATAGTCGTTAGTAGCCACAGAATAAAGGCTTTCGGGTTTAATTGGTTGACCATTTATACAGATGTTGTGTGCTCTTTGTTCTTTCATGCAGAAAGTAAGTCCTGAAACCCCTTGTCCGCCATACGCAGCAAAAGATTGGCACAAGTCATTGATATCAGCACCTTTGAGCCAAACAATGGTCAATTGGTTGTCAAAGGGCATCAGTTCATATATTTTTCGCAGGGTGATATCTCCAGCCGGTATTTCACATCGGAGTCCTCCCATATTCACTATGCCGATATCAGCCGGCGAGCCGATATATGCAGTAGCCGCTTCACGCAGGACGTCGGCAGTCCAGTTGCTCAAAGGGCTTTCAGGCTGATAGGCGCGTAACCCCTTGGGAGCATGTCCTATCACTTCATCCATTGTGGCACTCAGGGCATCCGCATAAGGCTGTAAAGACTCTGCATATCCATTGCTTGGTATGCCATCCAAGGTGCTATCCACCGGGAGTAATTCCATATCAGTGGTCACCACTTTTCTTGAAGGTTTTACACATGCCACCAATTGCAAAAGCAAGCATGTAACAACCAGAGTTAAGAGTAGTTTTTTTGTCATAATCAGAGTAATCAAATTATTTTATTGCGACAATTCATTTTAGCCATGCAAACTTAGTCATTTTATTCTGAAAAAATACCAATAAATCAACCATTTTTCAAAAAGAAAGTTGTACTTTTGCAGAAAATCAACTCATAGATATTATTTTAACTATAAAACATATATAATATGACCATCAAAATCACAATACAGTATCAAGCAGAATGGGGACAAACCCTATGCTTGGTTGGGCACACAGAGAGCCGCGAGTGGACTGAGAATGCTCCGTTGTATTTGGAATGTTCGGGAAGTGATTATTGGGAAGCCAATGTTGAACTGCCCGATACTGACACTCTGCTCACCTATCGATATGGTGTAAAAACACAAGACGGACACATTTTCTACGAAAAAGGAGATTATCGTCATCTGAGTATCGGTGGTGTGAAGGGCAACTGCCGTGTGGTGGACTACTGGCGAGCTAAATCCTTGGATGATTCTTTCATGTCGTCTCTCTTTACTGATGCTCTTTTCAGCCGCACAAAGAAAAGCCGCAAGAGTGCTACAGGCAATCTACGTTTTTCCATTTGCTTGCCACGCATTCAACGCAACGAAGCTGTAGCCATTGTGGGCAACATTCCTGAATTGGGCAATTGGGATTGTAACAAGAAATTACTTTTGTCTGATAAGAATTTCCCTGTGTGGGAAGGAGGAGTTAAGATTAAATCATATCCTGCCAACATTGAATACAAATATATCATTTTCAATACCGATACCAACGAGGTGGTGGATATGGAGTATGGCGACAATCGCCGTCTTTGGACATCAGCATTGGAAAGTTGTCTTTGCATTAACGACTATGGTTTCCGCTACACTCGCGGAGCATGGCGTGGCGCCGGAGTGGCCATCCCAGTGTTTTCTCTCCGCACACAAGAAGGATTTGGTGTGGGCGAGTTTCTTGACTTGAAAAAAATGGTAGATTGGGCTGTGAGCACCAACATGAAGATGATTCAGACCTTGCCTATCAACGACACAACCATGTTGTGGACCAATAAGGATTCTTACCCCTACAGCACTGTTTCTGTATTTGCTCTGCATCCCATCTATTTGCGTTTGGAAAAGATTGGTAAACTCAAAGACAAGAAACAACAAGCTGAGTTTGAAGCAAAACGCGAAGAATTCAATGCGCTTGACTATGTAAACTATCAAGAAATTATTGCAGCAAAATGGGAATATATCAAGGCAGTATATCCTGCAGAAGGTGAAAAAGTATTTGCTTCTGCCGACTACAAGAAATGGTTTGAAACCAATGAATCATGGTTAAAGCCTTATGCTGCTTTCTGCTACTTGCGCGACCTTAATCACACTCCAGAATTTGCTAAGTGGGGCGAATATGCAGTGTATGACGAAAAGGCCATAGCCAAATTATGCGACAAAAAATCAAAAGCATACAACGATATAGCCATTCACTATTTTGTGCAATATCACTTGCACAAACAACTCAGCGAAGTGCGCGACTATGCTCATCAATCAGGAGTGGCTCTCAAGGGTGACATACCTATCGGTATCAATCCTAACAGTGCAGACGCTTGGCAAGCACCTGAATTGTTTGACCTCTCGTTACAAGCCGGCGCACCGCCCGATGATTTCTCCATCTCCGGGCAAAACTGGGGATTCCCTCCATACAATTGGGACATTATGGCACGCGACAATTTCGATTGGTGGAGACGTCGCTTTGTGAAGATGGCTGATTATTTTGACGCTTATCGTATTGACCACATCTTAGGATTCTTCCGTATCTGGGTTATGCCACAACAAGCCGTGTGGGGACTTACCGGTTGCTTCTTGCCTGCTCTTCCATACTCTTTAGACGACTTACGTCAAAGAGGAATATGGTTGGACGAAAAACGCATGCTTGCACCCTACATCCACCAATGGTGTTTACAAGAAATGTTCGGACACAGATGGGAAGAAGTGCGTGACCGTTTCTTTGATATTGATGGATATGAGATGTTCCGTTTCAAACCTGAATTTGACACAGAAAAGAAAGTGCAAGCTTACTTCCGCGACAATAATCTCACCAGCGACGAAGATATCCGCCTCCGCAATGCATTGTATGAACTACACTGCGAGGTACTCTTTGTGCGCGACCCACGCCAACCAGAACTCTTGCACCCACGTATCTCCATGAACTTGTCACGTTCATTCAGAGCGCTTAACGACCATGACAAAAATAGGCTCATGGACCTCTATAACGAGTTCTTCTTCCGCCGTCACAATGAATTCTGGAAACAATCTGCCTACAGAAAACTGCCTACACTCATTGCCTCAACTCGCATGTTGGTGTGCGGCGAAGACCTTGGTATGGTGCCCGACTCAGTGCCTGAAGTGATGAACGAACTTCAAATTCTTTCTTTGGAAATACAACGTATGCCGAAGAATCCGAAAGTGGAATTTGCTCACCCAGCAGATGCACCTTACTTATCTGTGTGCACCACAGGAACACACGACATGAATCCGCTCCGCGCATGGTGGGAAGAAAACTATGACAAGACACAACGCTTCTACAACCACACTATGGGATGGTGGGGAGGTGCACCAGCCAAATGTTCCGGTGCTATTGCAGAAGCTATCTTGAAACAACATGTTTATTCTCCGGCTATGTGGGTTGTGTTGCCACTGCAAGATTGGTTTGCCATAGACGAAGCTATCAGCAAACCCGATGTGCACGGAGAACGTATCAATGTGCCTGAAAATCCGGACAACTTCTGGTGTTACAGAATGCACATAAGCATGGAAGAACTATTGCAAAATGAAAGCTTCTGTGCACAGGTGAAAGCACTCGTTGATGTGAGAAACTAAACACGATATTTTCATAAGAAACGAAACATACTTTCACAAAAACACCGACCTTGAGAGAAGACTCAAAGTCGGTGTTTTTGTATATCGATAAAAGCAAACGGCTATTATCTCCGGACTATACGGTGAGATTAAGCATACGCATCATAGCGTCCATCATCATCCGGTTCGTCATCCTCTTCTTCGCCTTCTTCCGTCCATTCAGCATCATACTTAGGCAGATGATATTGTTCGATTTCAGCTGCAAACTCTGTGAGTTTACCTTGCTTATAAGCATCCCCCCCCGCATTAATCAACTTTTGCGACCCTCTTCTTGCACCGACAATTGCAATCACATTCTTCCGCTCCTCGGGCACAAGAAGCACTTGTTCATCTGCCATGTCATACATCCTCTCCATACACTCCGTCGATGAATAGCGCGCACCCGCACTATAGTAGAGCCATGCTTGCTGATAATAATATTCTCTCAACTCATCATCTTCTATATCGCCCACTTGGCGATAATAATCACCCAGGAAACGTGCCGCTTGCGAGGAACCCAGTTCCACAGCCTTTTTCAACATTTGTTCCACTTCTTCCTCATCCTCCAAAGTCATGGCATACTGATAGAAACAATCGTAACACTCCATCTCCATACCTCTTTTCAAAACTTCCAGATAAGCCTTCTTATCCAAAGGTTCTCCGTCCTCATCTTTTTCAATCGCATAAGGCAAAACATACATCGCAGAAAGCGAACCCATCTGAGCAGCTTTTTCATAATAAGGGAGTGCTGTTTCTGCGCCATAAATCTCAAGCAAGGCAGTTGCTTTCCACTCCATCCACACTACATCATCCTCTCCGTCCTTTTCAATTAATTCATTAATAATGGTGAGCGCTTTAGCCTGGTTTTGCTCCACACCATCAAATCCATATAGGAAGTTAGACAACTGTTTAATTGCTGCCAATCTCGATTCTTTCTCCAAAGTTTCCACCAGCAAATCCTTCGCCTTTGTCACGTCAATCTTCCCAAACATTCCATATTTAAGCGGACTAATCATGGCTGCTCCTGCATCTGCCACTCCATGTTCATAAGCATAAGTGTACATCCTTTCTGCCTGCTCTACGGAGTCAGCCTCCGGTTGCACACTGATGTGATAGCGCCCCAGTGCATACTGAGCATGCGGATTACCTTTCTCTGCATAAGCCTTTAACATTGCCAGAGTATCTTCATTCAGAAGAAAAAGGTTGTCTGATTCCAAAAAAACACTCAAGTAGCGTTTTTCAGCTTTTTTGTCTTCCGGCAACAGAGGTAAAGAATCCTGTATAGCAGCATTAACCAAGGTACGAGGAGTAACATTATTTGTTTTCATAGACACTAAATTTAAATAGGATGCACAAATATAGAAACTTTTGTTAACTTTGCAAAAAATCAAATTGTATGAACCATAGTTTTATCGTCAGATACATTCACGAATATTCTGACAGAGGTGCAAGTTGCAGGCATGTGGATTATCACATTATACTCGCCGAAGAACTAACCGAACATCGCGTGTTTGAAGATGTGTTCGGCTATCCCCTGGAAGTGATTTCCAACACCGCAGAAGAATTAACCTTCATATATCGCAAGAAAGAATTTACCCTGAATAAGTTCTGGCAAGTTTTGGGCACAGTGTGGTTTAGCTGTCCCAACGAGCAAGTGAGCGAACAATACCGTTGCACCTTCCAGTTTATCAACCAATATCCAAGCACCAACTGGGACCACGAACGCATGCAACAATGCTTGAAGCAAATGCGTGAAAACACCCATCGGGGAGACTTATGGAAAAACATCACACTGGGCAGAGAACTGATGTGTATCATGAAAGACATGTCACCCAAAAGTGACTCACACATCAATCCTACCATCCGTAAATTCATCTGCGAACAAGTGATAAAAGAGGAGATGATTGACAAACGTGACGCTCTGCGCCTTTTCATGACTTTTAACGAATATTGGCGAATCAATGACTACGAAGAAAATAGGGAAGAGGCTAAAAACATAGAACACGACCGCAAATTTCACCACACGGTCGATTCCAATATCTACACCTATTCTTGGTTACTCTTTGAACCTGACAACAAGTATTCTCAAGGAGTGTGGGATGAGATGAGCAGGCTGAAAACCGACCCCATACAATTAACACCCGAATGGGAGAAGAACATCTATGCTGTAGAAAAAGAATGTGAACGTCGCCTGAATAACGAACCACGATACATGGGATTCTGCCATGCTTATTGGTCTACAAAAAGAGCTGTATTGGCAGAACGTGGCATTCAATGGCGCTCACCTGCCTCCATGAATCCAAAAGTTATGTTTGACTAATATGGCCATAGGCATCAACACATATAACACTCACAACAACCTCGCCAATCTAAGCCATTGGTGGGGATTTCCCGACTTGCCCGAAGGGACACAATTTCCTTGTAGAGGAGAAATAGACGAACATGACACCGAAGACCTGCTCACATTCATCTGCCAAATTCGCTTGGAAGACCTCCGCCAACATGACCCACAACACTTGCTCCCCACTGAAGGAATGCTCTATTTCTTTGCTGATTTAGACTATTTCCTTGGCCAAACCGACGCTGAGGCCGAAGGGCTTGGCTTCTGGGACGAAACATCTTTCAAGGTCATTTACTCCCCCTCCCTCACTCCGCTACACACCCACGAAGTGAGATGGGCGGACGGCACGCCGGCAACACTTCCGGCTGAGGCAATCACTTTTAACAACGTGGTCGACAAACACCATGGGCACAAACTCTTAGGCACACCATTCTTTGAAGAAGTCACATGGGAAGCCGAAGGCATGATTTCTCTGCTACAAATCGACGAAGACGAAAGATGGGGATTACGCCTATTCGACATGGGAAATCTCAACTTCCTCATCACACCCAATGACCTCATCAACCGCAACTTTGACAACGTAAAACTATACTTTCATTCTCTATAAATAAGAATCCACATCAACTCGCTTAATAATATTCAACTCGCTTAATAATATATAGTATGAAAAATATCCTTCTAATCACCTCACTTATCATCACTTGTCTCACATCAAGTTATGCACAAACACTCCGCTACTTGAACAAAGTACACAAGCCGATTGCTGAGTATTTTTATCGTCCTGCCAACAACAAATTGGAGATTGGGGGCATAACCTACAACAACGGATTCAGCCTTAGCCATTCACCAAGCAACGACACACACGGATGGGTGGAATTTAGCCTGAAAGGAAAATACAAAACACTCACATTCATCTGTGGTTCTGCCGATTACTGGGACCACGTGGGCATATTAGCCATTAGAGGGGATGGAAGAAAACTTTTCGAAACCAAAGTAAGAGGAATCAGCACACCCGAACGTATCTCAGTGGACATTACAGGAGTGGACATTCTACGCTTTGAAACTCTCTACGATGACGTAGAAGTGGGAATTGCCGAACCACTGCTTTGGACTGCCTCCGAAACTCCTAAAGAAACCGGCACTCTCACCAAAGCCACCGGTAAACCTATCATGCTCGTGCGCGACCTACTCCCCTTCTACGTCACAGCTTTTCACAATTGCATTTACAAGGGAAACGCACCGGCAAATACCAATCTATTCAAAAAATTTGTTGACCCCGTTAAAGTCAATGGCATCACCTACGACTACGGTATCAGCATGAATGCCAACATGCAACTCATTGGTTCCGACGAACGCCGCACTTTCTTCAACATCGGCAAAAAATACCAAACCCTACAGTTCATCGCCGGATCACAAGACTCTGATGATGGAGTAAAAGGAGTGGCGTGGCTCACAGTTAGAGGAGATGGAAAGATTCTTTTGGAAGAAGAAATCAAGCAAGGCGAACTGGCAAAAAAATTCACACTGGATGTATCCGGCGTACACATGCTTAGCTTCGAAAGCCAACAAGAAGAAAGATCAAGCGAATTGGCTGCTGTTAACATCATGCTCTATCCTGCCGGACACAACATTGAAGAAACCACACCGGAAGGAAGCACACTCGAAGCTTCCGACAAACTGAAAGCCCTACCCAATGTATGCAAACTCATTTCCAACATTCCTCCTTATGCTGTGGGAGGAGGCATCAGCAGAGAAGATATGGTGTATGACGGAAAGTCAGACTTCATCACATTCTCCATGGGAGGAATCAAGTACAACGAAGGGCTGGTGATGAAATCTTCCACACATATCTTTGACGACAACACACACTGTAAAGCTTTCTTCGACTTAGGAAAACAGTTTGACTACGTCTCCTTTACCACTGGATGGATCAGCAAATGTGGCGTACTGAAAAATGACATCCTGCGCGTCTATGCCGACGACCAACTGGTGTACGAAACACGCCTGATTGCCACCATGCCTAATGAACATCACGTCGTGAAAATCAACAAATGCCAAAAACTCATGTTTGAAGAAGTGGGTATGTCCACCATGAGTCCGCCCGTGTGGGGCGTGGCCGACATAGTGGTCTATCGAGGCGAACCGGTAGAAAACAACCTCTTCGAACATCCCATTCCGGAATGTCCTGCTGAAATTGACCTCATCGACTTAGGAGCACCCTACATTCACTATCTCAGCGGTTCAAGTTCGGGTGCCTTTGTGGATGGAACCTCAAAGAAAAACTATTTCACAAGATACGACAACTCTAAAATCTACAAAGGGTTTGTTCTTCAAACCAGCACACACTTCTCACTTGAAGACGGAGTGCTCTCAGGTTCAGACGCCGTGGGTGCAAGCACAGTGGGTGCGGCTGCTGTAGGAGCGGCCTTCGTTCCCATCGGTGTCTCTGTGGGAGGCACTGTAGTTGGTTCCACTTTGATGGGAGCTGCCGGGCTCATGATGCTCGCTGCCGGTGGAGAAGCGGTGGAAAATTCCTGCGCGGCATTCAACACCTATCGACAATACAACAGTGTCACTTTCACCGTTGAATGTCTGAGAACAGAAGGCGACATGCAACTACTCGGACCTGACACATGGCAACCCGACATCTCCGAAAGAAAAGAAAAACTGCTCATTGGTGCCGACCACATCGTCATGGCTGAACTCGCAGTCTTTGAAGGAATGAAGCCACAAACAGTCACTGTCCCCATCAATGGATGCGAACAATTGATGTTCTGGCTCGCCAACACCAAAGGAACATCTGCCGCATACGTTTTCCATGACATCAAAATCTCAAAACAAAAATGCGAACTCGCTATTCCCGAAGACATGCGTCCCGCCAACGCCGTGGTGACTACACCCGGATGGACAGAACTAACCATTCCGGAGGGATGGGAATGCCCAAGATCCACAGGAGTCAAAGCCTTTGACAGTTACATGGTGGGAGTCAGAAATCTCTACTGGAAAGCCCAAGACTTCATCAAAAAAGGCAAACCGGATTACAACATCCACACCTACTACCTCGAAACAGAAGCAAAACAAATTTGCAAGGCAGTAAAACTGATTAGTGAAGATGGAAGCGACAATAGAATACCCTACACACACAAAGACTACATGTACATCATTGACAACCTGCACGACATGAAAGAAACATGCGTCGAACTGACATTTATGCAAGTAAACGCAGCAACAAGTCTGGTGGAAATGGGCTTTGCCGCTGTGGCTTATGGCAAACATCTGAAAGAAGCTAACAAACTATTCAAACACCTGAAAGTCGTAATCGACGACATGTACAAATACGCCATAGAAAATGAAGCCGTCCTCCACGATGTAATTACACACGCAATAGACATCGACGGCAGAACCTCTACAGAAAGAACCATATTTACACCACTATTCAAAGGCGAAAAAGTACCCGAAGGAGCAAAAGCAAAAGTGCGCAACTTTGCAGAATAACATCACACATACATAACCACACAATTACAAAAGCCTACACACAAACATCCCCATTGACTTACCTTGTCAATGGGGATAAATATATTACACCAACCACAAGCAAATTATCTAAACGGCACGCCGTGTCCGCCACTCATAAAAAACTAACTAAAAAAGCACTGTCGCCCTAAGTAAGGACGAGCGAGGTACTTGTAGGATCCATTTTATAATGAAATAATATAACTATCTCATATACAAATGGTAATTAAAAAAGCACT
>CALGCU010000002.1 GCA_937886455.1 uncultured Bacteroidales bacterium
CACTAACGCAACAAGAACAATTAATAGTAATTGTCTTTTCATTATACAATATTTTAGAGTTTAATTTACTTATTGACGTTGATATACAACTTCCGCACACACCAACATAATCATTGTACGAAAATACTACACTTTTGTTTGCTTAACAAATTTTTAACACATTTCTTTATGATTACTTACACAAAGATTTACCATTCTCAAAACACAACTACTATTTTATACAATGTCATATCACCAGTTTTACATCTAACATACTCATTTTCTGTACACTTTGTCACTCAGATAAACACTTCTTTCCTCACTTACATAGCTTGATAAAAATATGCACTTATACAGAGTAAATCAACACAAAAAATAGGGTGATATTATGTAAAATAGAGCGAATTTTCACACGTCTGATTATCAATTGTTTAACCCTACGTTAGTACTGACGTAGGACCCTACGCTAGTACTGACGTAGGACCCTACGTCTATACTGAAGTATGACCCTACTTCTAGGCTGAAGTATGACCCTACTTCTATACTGAAGTAGGACCCTACTTCTATACTGAAGTAGGACCCTACGCTAGTACTGAAGTAGGACCCTACACTAGTACTGAAGTAGGACCCTACGTTAGTAGTGACACTCTTTCGTACCCCAAAAAAAGAGCCTGCCCAACATAGTTGGACAAGCTCCTAATATATGAAGTAAGATATTTCTATCTACTTACATCTTACTTTACCAAGAACTTCTTACCATTCTGGAGGTAGATACCCTTAGGCAAAGACTCTTTGCTACAATCCATCAAGATACCCTGGAGGTTGTAGATAGGTGCATTTGGATCCTCAAGATCTACACGCAAATCACTGATAGGATTACCACCCTTAGCCGACATGATCTCTATTCTTGTAATTACAGTATCATAACGCCACAAGTTAAAGCTTCCATTGCCCTTTATTACATGAGAAAGGATACCATGTTTGTCAGCAGCTGCCTCTTCAAACGAACTATATGCTCCCTTAGCAACATAATTAGTTCCTTGATATCTACCATAACTATTTATCTTATAAACCAATGCATACTGATCGTCCCTCAAACCACGGAATGCAAACGGAATATCATTTCCTGCTGCTGTTGTATTTATCATCAATCCCATATTTTTGATAATCTGGAAAGGAGCTTCTTTAGTTACTTTAGGGCTTGATAGATTTGCACTTGGCAATACAAGTGGAGCGAACAAGCTACACGCAGTAGCACTGTCTATAGTAGCTGAAGTTGCCTCTAGTTGATAACGTTGCACTGTAAGAGGATCTACATATTCTTGTCCACTAACTATATGATATTTAGCGGTATCCACCCCATTAGAACATACATTCACCGACATTGCGAATCCAATTTGAACCCATCGATTCTTATTGTCTGGTTCACTATACGGACCAACCCAATCATCTTGCTGTACAAAGCCTTTAGCCTCCATTTGCTCCGGTGTCATATGCTCAAAGTCAATAACCTGCGTAATTTCATACTCATCATCATTTGATATTATAGTCTTATTTGACGGCTCAAAACCATAAAGCACTGACCATAAAGTTATCTCACACTTTTCATCTACAACTATTTTTGAACCATTAGGCTGATCAACACCTCCATCTGATGCAATTATATCTCCATTTGCATTTGTAGCATAATACTTAAAATAGATATTTGGATTAGACGGAACATTGCTATTATCTATATTAATCGTATATTCCTTTTCATAGCCTTCCTTAACACCTGTTATTTTAAATTCCGGCTCAGGTAAAGTAACTATACCACACTCTACATCAAAAGACACCTCTTCTGACTTATATTCTGCACCATCTACTGTTCTTGTTGACCAAATAGTAATCTTACCACTCGTCAACACTTTTATCGTATTCATTCCGGAATTAATATCCTGAATAGTAAACATACCCGTATAATCATCAATCATAGTAGGACACATAACAGTTGCTCCATCACTTGCCAAATAATGAACCACATCTTCCTCTCCGCAAATCAAATCATAACAACGCATTTCATCTTCAACACCACCACTCTTAGCCCATGTATAGACAGGCTTATCCACAACAACTACATCAGTCCATTTTCCAACTTTAATGTTATCTAATACGATATTACCCGATGAACGAGAAGCACAACAGAACATACCAGTAGGGCGACATGGAACCGTGTCAGGAATATTATAAACACCTTCACCAACTTCCGATCCGTCTAACTTACTGCTTATCTTCCACTTTGATGTTCGTGCAAGAGTATCAATCATCAAAGACAACTCATAACGTTCAACACTATTAAGTGTAATAGTTTTAGTTGAATCGTTAATATAAAAAATCATAACCCCGTCATTAGGCGCTGCTCCTAATTCCGCACTTGATGCTTCAAACATGTTAAAAGCAAAATCCGAACCCGGAAGACTTTGAGGGTCATTTTTTCCCTTAATAGCATTAAGTTGTTCCTCTGATGTAGCAATATAGATCTGATTTGCATATCTATCAGCTCCCTCCTTGATAGCGAACTCCATACTTACATAGTAGTTGTCAGTACCATTATCTTTTGCCTCAGCATCTGCCCAGCAAGAGAGTCCCCAATTGCAATAAAAGCTTCTGTTACCATTACCACTTGGAGTAAATGTAAGTTGCTTACCCATATTAGGATCCTCAGCAACAATCAACTGCCCCATGTTGGCATTCGAGCCCCAAATACCAGCTTCAACAAAACTAGCATTTCCCTCAAACGCATTAAAGTTCTCCGAATAAGCCGGGAAAACCGCTGCGTCAACTGTTGTCACCATCAAAGAGGTAACAGCAGTCATTGTTAAAAGTTTGAAATTCTTCTTCATAGATTTCAAGTTTAATTAAACATTCAGTTGAATTATTATATAAGGTCTCTTACTCATAAGAGTTGTCTCCCATCATAAGAGACCCGTTTTTCTTATTACCATCCTGGATTCTGTTCCCAGCCTCCATTTGACTTCAACATATCAGCCTGTGGTATAGGGAAGAAATACATCTTGTCATCCCACTGACGTGATACAGACGATACGCCCGGTGTGTACGTAAAGGTTCCATCTTGTGCTTTCTTGATGTTCATAACCTTTATAGTACGATACTTCTCGTCACCTGCTACTTTCCAACGACGTAAGTCATAGAAACGATGTCCCTCAAAGGCAAGCTCTACAAAACGTTCGTTGCGATACTTAGCTACGAACTCATCATTTGTCAATCCTGCCAACTCTGGCTGACCGGCACGCTTACGTACTTTATTTACTGCCTGAATAGCCGACATGCCATATTTAGCATCTTCACAACTTCCAGTAGCATTGAATACACATTCTGCAAAGTCAAGATACAGACCACCCAAACGATATACCATCCATGAGTGAGTAGACTGTGACTCACCTGACTTAGCTATAATCTGACCACCATTGCAGTACTTCTTCAAGTAGTAACCTGTAGG
>CALGCU010000003.1 GCA_937886455.1 uncultured Bacteroidales bacterium
CGCTCCTTGTGCTATGATGGGGTGTATGGGTGAAAGTAGTAGGTAGAGTGTTAGTCCTCCAACAATTTGTACCAGCAATATCCATAGATGCATTGGTTCTATTTTAAGTTCTTTTAATGATAGTTTGCTGAATGTGAGGAATAGCATTGCTACTATGAGCCATGGTGTGAGAAATCCTAAATGTGCGAGTGGTTTATATGCTATTGCACCAATGAGCATAGCAATTGGCAATGTCCAATTTTTTATGATGAGTAGAATTGATTTCATGTTGCAAAGTTACTGCATTTGTATCAATTTTACATTGATTTGAAAGTATTCGTGTGTATTTTTATTGTTTTTATATTTGGTTATAAAAAAAGTGTGTCCAGTCGTATAGACCGACACACTTCTTTTTTTTTAAAATCTACGAATTAAGCTTTGCTAATAGCAGAAGACGGACAAACGTCAGCGCAAGTACCACATTCGGTGCAAGCTTCAGGGTCAATAGAATAGATGTCGCCTTCAGAGATAGCTCCTACTGGACATTCGTCGATACATGTGCCGCATGCAACACAATCATCAGAAATTACGTAAGCCATTGTTTAATTCTTTATAATGTTAATACTAATTAGTGGTGCAAATGTAGTGTGTTTTTCTGTATTGGCAAAATAAAAGTGAGATTATTGTATCTTGAATTTTATTTCTTGCTGTTTAATAAGTAGTAATTAGTTATTTGCTTACAATTTATGTTATATGAGTGCGGTTTGTAGTACTTGCATGGCATCAGTGACATAGTGGAATGTGAGTCCTTTCACATAGTTTTCGTTGATTTCCTCAATGTCTTTACGATTATCTTCACATAGCATAATCTCTTTTATACCGGCTCTTTTTGCGGCTAATATTTTTTCTTTTATTCCTCCAACCGGCAGAACTCTTCCTCGCAGCGTCATTTCTCCCGTCATAGCAATAGCCTTTTTTACTTTTCTTCCCGTTAGAAGCGATGCTAATGCTGTGGTCATTGATTCCAGCACTTGGCCCGTCTTTAGGGATAGCACCTTCTGGAACATGGATGTGAATGTCGTTGTTTTGTAGTGTGTCATTGCTGATGTTGAGTTCTTGTGCGTGTGATTTGATGTACTCTAACGCAATTACGGCAGATTCTTTCATCACATCTCCCAAGTTTCCTGTAAGTGTGAGTTTTGGTGCTTTGCTTGCGCTCATGCTTGACTCAATGTATAGTATTTCACCTCCGACTTGTGTCCATGCTAATCCGGTGACTACACCTACATAGTCATTTCCCTCATATTCATCACGCATGTATCGTGGAGCGCCTAAGTAGGTCTTAATATCTTCAGAAGTAACTTTTACATTATACTGCTCTTCCATTGCTATTTTTTTTGTAATCTTACGTATTACCTTGGCAATTTGTCGGTTGAGTTCACGTACACCGGATTCGCGTGTGTAGTCATTGATAATTTGTTTAATAATATTTTTATCTAAGTTGACATCTTTTGCTTTTAGACCATGGTTGTTGAGTTCTTTAGGCAAGAGGTGTTTTTTAGCGATTTCTATTTTTTCTTCTGCCAGATAGCCACTCATTTCAATTAGTTCCATACGGTCAAGCAATGGTCGTGGTATGTTGTTTATGTTGTTTGCAGTAGCAATGAATAGCACTTTAGAGAGGTCGAAATCCACATCCAAGAAGTTGTCATGGAAAGCGTGATTTTGTTCCGGGTCAAGCACTTCTAAGAGCGCAGAAGATGGGTCTCCCTTATAGTCGGCTGTTATTTTATCAATTTCATCAAGCACAAAGACTGGATTAGCAGTTTGTACTTTCTTGAGATTTTCTATAATACGTCCCGGCATTGCTCCAATGTAGGTGCGTCGGTGTCCACGTATTTCTGCTTCGTCGTGTAATCCGCCTAATGATATGCGGGCGTATTTTCGTCCTAATGCATCAGCAATCGATTTACCTAATGATGTTTTTCCAATCCCCGGAGGTCCGTATAGGCAAAGAATAGGCGCCTTCATGTCATTTTTCATTTTCAGCACAGCCAAATGTTCTAAGATTCTTTCCTTTATAATCTCCATTCCATAGTGTTCTTTGTCAAGAATCCGTTGTGCTTTTTTCAGGTCAAACTTATCTTCGGTACACTCATTCCACGGCAGTGCTAACATTGTTTCGATATAGTTGAGTTGGACAGAATAGTCTGGCGTGGATATGTGCATTCGTTCCAATCGTTTCAACTCTTTTTCAAAGATTTCATTAACCTTTGCATCCCATTTTTTATCTTTTGCGCGTTTACGGAATTCGTTAATGTCTTTTTCCTGCGAATTGCCTCCTAATTCTTTTTGAATGGTCTGCATTTGTTGTTGTAGGAAGTATTCGCGTTGCTGACGGTCCATGTCTTCACGTGTTTTGTTTTGGATGGAACGTTTGATGGATTGTCTTTGTTCCTCTTTGTTTAGGGACACGAGAAGTGATAGTGCTCTTTCTTCTATGTTAGAGCATGTGAGGAATTCTTCTTTTTCTTGTATTGTAAATCCAAAGTTGGCACAGACATAGTTAACCAACATGACCGGATTGTCTATGTTTTTGAGTGCGAAAGAAGCTTCAGCCGGTAGATTTCCATCTATCACTTTCATAGCTACATCCTTAATGTTGGAAGCGATAGCAAGGAATTTTGGGTCGTTTTCTTTTGGGAAGATTTCTTCACATATTTGTATTCTTGCTTTCAGGTAGGGTTGTTTGCTGACGGATTCTCCCAAAATAAAGCGTTCTAATCCTTCGAGAATTACGGTGACAGAGTTGTCAGGCATTTCAAATATACGTACAATACGCGCTGCTACTCCCATTGGGTAAAGGTCGTTGAAATCGGGATCTTCTGTGCGCTTATCCATTTGTGTACACACGCCTATAGGTTTTTCTTGTTTATAGGCATGACGTACTAATTTCAAAGATGAAGGGCGTGCAACTGCAATTGGTAGCATGACTCCCGGGAATAACACCATGTTGCGTAATGGTAGAATGGGGAGTGTGTCTCCATCATTAAGTGTTATTTCTTTTGTGGAGTCGTCTCCGTCAATAATAGGGATTATTTCAGCTTGTTCACCAGCTACATCGAATGTAAAATTGTCTTGATAATCGTCTTCAATCATACTTTATGTCATATTATGCTGTCAAAATGACTGACTTATAAAGAAAGTCTTGTTTGACAAAAATAAATAATCGTTTATTTGTGAGGAGTTTAACATTGTTTGTTGTTGTATTCCTCTATGTAAGGTCAATTCTTGTGCCAATTGATGGTTGTGATGATGTGGTGTGTAAAGAAAAAAGCCTTATTTACACTTTTTGTAAATAAGACTCTCATTGTTTGCGGAAGCGGGGGGATTCGAACCCCCGGTACGGTTACCCGTACGTCAGTTTAGCAAACTGGTGGTTTCAGCCACTCACCCACACTTCCTTGCTAAATAGCGAGTGCAAAGTTAAAGATTCTTTCTGAATAAAACAAGTCTTTTGGGATAAATATTCAGCAAATAAACATAGAGTAGGATTGTTTGTATAAAAAAATATCTATTTCTTAGATGCTTATAGTTTTGTTATGATAACTCAACTATCCTGTTTTCACGATATTCCACATTTGGTTAGGAGAATCATAGAATTATCGTTACTTTTGTAGCACAAAAGAATAGGGCATACGTATATGGCAAAGAAACGAACAAAGAAGAAAACATCTGCACCTAAACACTCTTGGGTTCGTACAGTGTTACTCATTTTATTAGCAATCATTTTAGTGGCAACAGCTGTAGGTATCAATCAACTATACAGAATGTGCTATCGGAATGTTTGCACTAAATCACAGCAAGAAGAATTTCTCTATATCAATAGTCGGATGAGTGTTGATGAGTTGATGGCTTTTATGGCGGACTCGTATGATATAGAGTCTCCATGGAACTTTAAACTACATGCAGATTTGCTCCATTTCAATTATGTTATGCCAGGAAGATATAAGGTAAATCCTGTAGAAGCGGATTTGCACTTTATTCGTCGTCTTCGTAACGGAGAACAGACTCCTGTTAAGATATCCTTTAATAATATCCGTACTAAGGCTCAATTGTCGCAACGACTTGCAGAGCAATTGATGCTTGATTCTCTAACTATCCACAATGTTCTTGACAATGAGGAGTTTTTGAAAGAGTATGACCTTACTCCCGAGACTGCACTTACTTTGTTTTTGCCCAATACCTATGAAGTCTATTGGAGCACAACGGCTAAAGGACTTATCAAGCGATTGCACAAAGACTATACTGCATTCTGGAATACAGAACGTCTTGAGAAGGCTCAGCGAATAGGCCTCACTCCTACGCAAGTGAGTATACTAGCCTCTATTGTGGATGAGGAAACCAATAAAGTAAAGGAGAAGCCTATAGTTGCCGGTTTGTATCTTAATCGTTTGCGTATAGGAATGCCTTTACAGGCAGATCCGACTGTAAAGTATGCAGTGGGTGATTTTACTTTAAGGCGAATACTTTATAAACATCTCTCTGTTGATTCTCCTTATAATACTTATAAGTATAGTGGGCTACCTCCCGGTCCTATAAGGATTCCATCTATTAGTGGTTTGGAGGCTGTGCTTAATCGCACGCAACACAATTATTTATATATGTGTGCTAAGGAAACTTTCAATGGTGAGCATAATTTTGCCAGTACATTGGCAGAGCACAACCGCAATGCACAGCGCTATCAAGCAGCTCTCAATAAACGCAAGATAATGAAATAGTTATTTATCTTTGTTTGTAATGAGCGTGCAAAATAGTGCTTTTAGTTAGCATTGTTGTGTGAGGTGGGGTATTAGTCGCAGAGTGAGTATAAATCTTTGCGCGGATTGATTAGCACTACCGGAATGGTGGAGTTTTCAATGACGTGTTGTTCTTTTGGTCCGAATAGGATGTCGTCCAGTCCGTAGTCGCGCGAAGAGGAGATGATTAGGATATCTACATCTAATTCGCTACTTCTTTTGGCAGCTTCTTGTTCTATTTTAAAGCTATCGTTCTTACCTTGTACGATTTTATATGAGAGTTCAAATTTGTCAAACAGTGCTATTGATTTGTCAATGTTCTTTTGTGCCCGTGTGCCATAATCATTTGGTTTGAGCACACAAATATGGCTATTGCAGAAACGTCCAAAGGCAGCAGCGTATTGTGCTTTTCCAACTTCCTCTTCCAAGAATCCTATGGGTAATAACACGTTTGATAATGTGTTTTTCCAGTCCATTTGAGGTGTGATGAAGATGTAGGGCATGCGCAGTCCTCGTGCGTGTTTTAAGTATTGTCGTATTAGTTTACGTTGTTTGTTGATTAGAACAAATACCAATGCATTGTCAGAATCTTCCAATACTTCCAAATCAGTGGGTGAGTTGCCAAATATTTCTATTTCTCGTCCCCATGATTTGGCGAAAGTGTGTAAACGCTCTAATAGCGCTTCGTTCGGTTTAATACTTGAATCAACTATTATTTTCATGCCCTTCTTCTGTTATTCATATACAAAACGTACATTATCAACCCACAGTGCATTGCCTACGTGTCCATAGAATGCCGGATAACATCCCGCTGTGATCATCATGATTATGTGTGTGGGTTGTTCGTCACCTTTTCCCCAACCGACTTCTTGTATTTTTACCATTTTTCCTTTGCTGTTTTCGCAATAGAATTCTCCACCGTCAGGGAACAATCCTTGATAGGTTTTAAAATCTTCTCGTTGGGTTATGTCTCCGTAGTGTATAGGAATCATGTAGTCATTTACCCACTCGAGTTGGTCTTTTACAAATCTTTGTCGTGTGGTTCCTATGCGTGTTGCATACACATTACCATGTTCATCTTCCCATCTTTTTTGCAGATAGATATATACTTCTGCTTCATCATGTCCTTTTACGGTGTGTCCTTTTCCGAGTCCTAATGCTTTGGTCAGTGTTTGTTCATCGGAGATGCGGCATTTATAGTCTAACATTACTCCTATCGGACGGCGTGTAAATGGAATTCCCATATCAATTTTTTTGTATGGTTCTCCAGCATTACGTACCGGTTCATTTGTTTTTCCGAGAAATAATGTACCGGCGATAGCCACTGTGATGTCAACCATGCGTGCCACTATTACTGTTTCGAGTCTTGTGTCCAATCGCATGCAATATCCACCTCCTTCACGAGGTTCGGGTTGTGCCGTACATGCTCCTTTTGCAATTCCCATTACATTTGCATAGGCGTTGCTACAACTCCATGAAGTGTATTTGCCATAGGGGTAGGGTATATTCCCATCAATTGTGTCAGTTGGTCCTACCACATAGAGTGTTTTTGTGTTTCCTCCTAATAGTTTTGATTCGTGTATATAACGTACAGTGCGTTGTTCAAAGTCTCCGTATGGAAACAATTCAATCGTTTGTCCGAAGCAGTATGAGCATGCTACAGACAAGATAAAGATAAAACCAAATCTCTTCATTTTTTACTTGATATTTGCAAACGTTGTGTAGGTAGTTTTACGTTCGTTAGGTTTGCGTAGATATTTTTTTAGAGGTTGGATTTTTTGTTTTTCTATAGTTTTTGCGGCCAGTTGTGCTATTTCCAAAGCCCCTTTTTCAGTTAAGTGTGTGTTGTCTATTTTTCCTTCCGGGAATTTAGAATACACTCCAGCAGGCACATTCATATATAATTCTTTGCTTTTAGCCGGTCCTAAGTTTTTAATGAGTTCCATGCTGTATTGGTGCATGTCAATGAGTTGTACGTCTAAATCTTTGGCTAATTGTCTTACTACATTCGGATAGTTTCCATGACGGTCTTTCAATGTTCCGTTTTCATCAAATTCTCGACGTACTATAGGGGTAGCCAATATAGGAGTGGCTTTTTTCATGCGTACATCGTGTACCATTCGCATTAAGTTGTAACGATAGACAGTGGTGTCAGCGTAGCGTGTGTTGTCTTCTTTCTTGGCATCGTTGTGTCCGAATTGTATGATAACGATGTCTCCTTTTTGTACACGTGAAATCAATGTGTCCCATCGTCCTTCAGTGATAAAAGAACGTGTGCTTCTGCCATTTTTAGCGTGATTTTCTATGGCTAATTTTTCTGTAAAATAAGTAGGTAATACTTGTCCCCATCCGCGTTCAGGTGATTCTTTCAGTTCTGTTTTATCTGCCATAGTTGAATCTCCAGCCAAAAACAGGGTAGTAGGTCGTTTACCTGCTGATATGCACAATACAAATACAATTGTGATAAGATAGTAAAATGAACGTTTCATAGTTATTTATTATTTTAGTTGTCTATATTTTTGTTTTGCTCAAAGAATGTAATTACTTCTTTCAGGAGTGTATTAATTTTCGTCTGCGAAGTTAAGCATTCTATTGGAAATCCGAAAATGCAACAACGATATTTGTCTCCTTGATAAGCAACAGCTGCGCTCAATTGGTTTTCTTTATAGCGCATGACTGAGCATGCTTGTTGTCCGTAGGGTATGATTCCATCTGCGTGAGTGACAGCATATTTGTGTTCATTAGGTTCTGTGTAAAAGCGATATGTATCTCCGTTTTTACTAAAGCAGTGTAACTGATTGGCTGTGCTCTGTATGTGTCCTGTTTTTGTTGCGTTATCACTCATGTGAGAATAATGCAGTAGTGATTGTACTCTGTGACGTAGGGCTTTGTTGTTGCAATTCCAGAGATCGCTTCCTACATTTGAACCACTCACCAATAAGTGGGTACCTTTGTTTGCTGCCTTTTCTAAATAGTCAATTAATTGATGTGTGTAGCATGAGTCTAGGCGTGCGATTTTTCTGAGCCCCAATGTGTGTGTGCCTTGTGCTCCTAATATCACATCAACTATTTCATAACCACATGGATATATACTGTCGAGTACGCTTGCATTGCAAGATACATACGAATAGCCTTCTTCCGCAAAACTCTGTCCGTGTACTCCGGTGTAGTTTTGTTGATTGCCCATGCTCAATATTTGTTCATAATGTGCATAACTTGCTCCAAATCCAGGTGCGTCATCATCGCTCCAGCTTACATTCTTTCTAAATTCATATTGTTCACCTACATAGCCGATGTTTTTTCCATAATTTATGCCACATTCTTCGCCATAAAAACCTGCGTAGGTAGAATCTATTTGAAATCCTTGAGGTCCGCTTAATCTGTTGAATCCATTAACTATTAAAGCACATCCTTTAGGATTGGGAAGCAGACAGGCACTTAGTGTTTCAGATGGTAATGAGCACCCACCTTTATTCAATGCACAGACACGGAAGGAATAGTGTTCACCCAATTTTACTTTGATGCGATAGTGGTTACTATCTACTACTATGCCATTGTTCCAGCCCGTGTCATTTATTCGCCACTGTATCAGATATTTTTCTGCTATTGCCGTTTCTTCCAAAGTATCTATGCGTGGTTGCCAAGCTAAGGTTAATTCATCTGTTCCGCTTTTTTGTATTTGGAAATCACTGACCGGTAGTGGGTGTACGTAATATTGAGTGCTATCTTGTGCGTGTAGGTATTTCAGTATTCCCTTGTAGATGCTTCTGCTTACCAAGAATTTGAATCGAGGGTCATGTCCATAATGCATGTCTGCATAGTTTTGATGTGACAACAACTCAATTATTACAGCCGGTATGTTTGGTACACGGCTCTCGCTGTATGACTTGTCATATAGTGCACGTCTGGTCCATTCAGGTGCGAATGTGCTACGAATGTCGTTTACTACTTCTCGTTGAATGCAATCGGCTAATTCTCGTGCTACTTCACGGCTTACTCCATTGGCATACACCTTTTCCTTTAGGTCATTGTGGGAGGAATAAATGAGTAGTGTTCCAATGATTGAATCAAGTGGTGTGACACCCGCATCAGTGTGTAGTGCTAGAGCTAAGTCCAGTGGTACAGCAGCTCCTTTTTGATGCGGATTAACAGCACTTCCTCCAGATAGAAAGTTTACCCATTTTCCTCTACATGTTAGGTCATCCGTATAATCGTTTGGTTTGTATTTTTTTCCTTCCGGTGCTCGATAGATATATACACTATCCGGCACTCCATTCCATTGTAGATAATATCGTGCACCTTCCATCCAGCGTGCTACTCCGCTGACATGCGCTTGATTTCCTTCATAACAATCATTTATACTATCATTAGTGGTGTGGTCTTGTTGAGCTCGTGCTATATTTCCCATTCCTCCTCCCAATCTTACGGCGTCTCCGCTCACGACTCCCTCTTTGCTTAGTGCGCTGTAGTTGCTAAGTCTAATAGAACAATTATCCCCTTGCTTGAAGTAGAAATTACCTAAATAAACCCAACTGTTTCCCGCCATGTGTTGATTGACTATAAAATGAGTTGTGTCTCCGCTGTGAATTACCTCATAATGTGCATCGCAGATGCTATTCGCATACGTTTGATAGCTCACATATACCCCATATTCACCAGACACATTGATTTTTGGTTGCCATGTGATATAGGAGGCTTTATCTTTGTTTGTAAGTGCTTGAGTCATCAAGTGTGTGCCATCTTCAAAGGGATTTTCTCCAGTCAAGTATGCGCCTGTTTTATGGGTATATCCTCCTTTTTGTTTTTTCCATTCATGTCCGCTTTTGCATGTTCCGTTGTTAGTGTGTTCGTTATCTACGATTATCATTTCTCGCTGTGTGTCTCGCTCGCGTGGCTGTACAACTACAGCACCTGAGTTTTCTAACATAGGTACTAAGTAGGGTATGCTAAAAGAAGATGTGAATAGGTCTTCTACTGTTTGTAGTAATCGTGCTCGTTGCCATTCCCAACGGCCTTTCTCTACATCGTAGTGGTAACCATGACTTGCCCATAGTGCGATGTGTTTACCTTCTAATCCTCCAGAAGTAGAGTAGGGTGTGAGACGTAGAACCCATGGGTGTTGGCATTTTTCTACGCGATATACTCCGCATCCTCTGTAGATACTATCCGGTAGTATAATATCGTTTAGTTTTTTTCCTCCGGCTACAATTTCTACCTGTACTTGTGGGCTGACTCCCCATACCCGACGTATCATTTTTTTTAGTTTATTTAGGTCTTCTCTTTTATATGCAACAGCAGCCAGATGTTCATTGGTGACTACACGCAATGTTCCATTTCGCATACCACAACGTAGTACACGCACAGGGTGAACAGCAACATATTTACTTACGAAAACATTTAATGAGTCAGCCAATACTTGGCGTGGTACATCTGCTGCAAGATTAGAATAAAGGCATAAGAATATACATATCAGCCACGAACGTTTCATTTTGGTCACAGATTGCCCTCCTTAGCAATTAACATTCCACATGCAGCCAAAATGTCTTCGCCACGTGATTGACGAATGGTTGTGGTGATACCATTATTGTTTAAATAGTCACGCAAGAAGGCAATCCGTTCATCATTAGCCCCTTTGAGTTCGCATTGGTCTGTGTCGTGAAAACGAATTAAGTTAATTCTGCATGGCAATCCACGCAGAATTTTTTGTAGTTCAACTGCGTGTCTAAT
>CALGCU010000004.1 GCA_937886455.1 uncultured Bacteroidales bacterium
AAAGTCGTAATTGACCCCCACTCCTTATCAAGACCATTCAAAGTATCTTACATCATGGATGGTACGGAAAACATTGGTTCAAGCATTGGAGCCGGTGGTTCGTTCTTCTCTCAAGCAACGGCTAACAGTTTCAATGTTTATGACAACAACGAGCAAAGAGTACAAATAGGCAATGTATCCGTGACCTCTTCTGGAGTTACTACATCTGGTGGTGCGTTGCAACTGTACAAAGAGGGGAACTCCCTCGCAATTTCTGCAACGGCTGCGAATGGCGAAGTAAGGGCAGCTTCATTCGTCAACACCTCTCGCATTGATGCGAAAGAGAATCTCAAAAAAGTAGGTTCGGTTTTAGACAAGATTAAAGAAGCAGATATTCTTTCTTTCAACTTTGTGGACGATGCAAAGAAGCATATCGGACTTGCGGTTGGCGGTGACTACAATGCACCAGAGGAAGTCATCTCTGTGGACGAGAATGGCGAAGAGCAAGGTGTTGACCTTTACTCAATGGTGAGCATGGCATGGAAAGCCATCCAGGAACAGCAAGAAATAATTGAATCCCTTGAAGCAAGGGTAGAAGCATTAGAAAAGAAACTTAATCCCTTTGGGAAGATAACAGACATTATCAAAGGAGATACAGATGGCAATACAAATTAGAAGAGGCACAAATGCCAATTGGGAAGCTAACTATTCCAACATCGTAAGCGGAGAGCCAGCGATCACAACAGACAGTGAGAGGTTTCTTGTAGGCACATCGGCTGGCACATTTGCGGAGTTTGCGAATGTTGAGGTGTTGGCTGATGAGTTTGACTCTACGCATAGTTATATCGTTGGGGAACTCTGCACTTACAAGGGCAAGGTGTACGAATGCATCACAGTGCATAGCGGAGCATGGAACGCATCGCACTTTAGTGTGCTGACATTGAGTGATGGGATTCTGTCAGCGAGTGATTACCTTGAGTTAGCGAATCTTATGGCAACTGCATACGATTCAACCGCTACATACTTTGAGGGACAGTTCGTAACGTATAGCGGAAACGTATATGAAGCGAAGCAAGACATCGCAACTGCGGAAGCATGGACAGCATCACATTGGAATTTGATAGGGAGTGCATCATGATTAAGAAATTAATTAGAAATTTAATATACAAGACAAGCCTTGATTTCGTGCATCCAATCGGCTCATTTTATGATACCGATGATGCTGATTTTGACCCCAACAAAGTATGGGGGGGGTCATGGGAATTATATGTAAATAGGGTTCGTGTTGGAGCTGGAGATTTATACCAATTAGGTGATGAGTTTGGAAGTGTTGACCATCAGCATAGAGTTGGTATGCAGTATGTAGGTGCATATTATGACACCAACTTGGAACAGTACGGAATTTTAGATATGACTGGCGGCGCTACAAACGTACTTGGCACAAGGACTTATGTAACAGGAAGTTACAATGTTAACAATGCGACAGCTGGAAGTTCAAAGACTATGGCTACCAACCGCTTCACGCAGATAGGTAAAACAGAAGAAGCCGACAATCTCCAACCATCATACGCTGTTTATATGTGGCATAGAATAGCTTAATAGCGTCCTCTTTCCGTGAGGATGCGGAAAGGGGAATGATGATTAAGAAACTTATTAAGAATCTGTTTATAAAAAAGGCTGATTTGAATAGTCCGTCATTAACAGGAATACCAACAGCACCAACCGCAACGAGCGGTGACGATAGCATACAGATAGCGAATACAGAGTTCGTAAATGATGCAATAGGTTTATTTAATGAACTTGGTGTCAACTATTTAAAGATGGAGAATGGTCTTCTTCTTTGTTGGGGAGTCGAATATGTAAGAATAGTGGCTGGCTCGCTATCTGTTGATACAGTCATTACTTTGCCAGAATCATACCTAAACGCAAGTCAATTCGTTGTAGTTTTTGGCTCTGCCACAGGAACAGGGTATTCACAAAATGTTGCCGTACCATCAACAATCGCACAAACGGAAAACACAATAACAGTTAGGTGTTGGAGAAAAACAGACAACACAACAGCAGAAACCACGCCAGCTTATGCATGGTTAGCAATCGGCAGATGGGAATAAGGAGCAAACATGAAAGACAAAATAACAAAACTCATTGATGTGAAATCCATCATGACTCTCGCTCTTGTGGGTGCGTTCATCTATGGTTTTGTCACAAAGATGATAACTCCATCACAGTTCTTTAATATCTTCACTGTGATCGTGAGTTTTTATTTCGGCACACAGTATCAGAAGAATGCAGAAACAGTAGCGACAGACAACAACATTACAAGCAAAGCAAAAGGAATCACAGAATGACAACATTAGTTACCATCATCGGTGCAGTAGCAACTTTAGTGAGTGCCTTTTCTGTCGGCACTCTCATCAAGTTTTTCGTAGAGAGGAAAGACGGAAAGGACATCATGAAGAAGCAAGTAGAATCAAACACAGAAGCGATCAACGAACTCAAAAAGGAAACACAGATTATCAAGGCTATGTGTTTAGGATCGCTTTATGACCGAACGAAGTTCCTTGCAGAAACTTACATCAAGCGTGGTTGGGTTTCCGTAAAAGAGTACGAAGATTGGATGCATTACTTGTATCAGCCTTACCATGATGGTGGCGGTGACGGAACAATCGACTACCTTAAAGACAAGTTAAAAGAATTACCGAATAAGGAGAATTAGCATGGCAAAATTAACATCGGCTAAAATGGTCGAAATGGCAAAGCACGTTGAGGGCAGACGCACACAGTATTGGAACAACTTCAAATGGAACGGACACAATGGTGGCAACTGCGGTTTAGTACACCCAGACGGAGTACAGAGTTATGACTGCAACAACTTCGTCAAGTCTTTGATTAATAAGCCGGAGATTGCATACTCCACTAAAGTGTGGGATTATGCCGTTCCCGAAACAGTAATTCCAGATTATACAGAATATGAACTTTTATGTGCTTGTTCCAACATCACATGGGGAAATTTCAGCAACTGTGTTCCGGCAGAAGTGCTTTATATGAGCGGACATATTGGACTTTTTGTAGGAGAGTACACAGACCCAAGCGGAATCGTAAACACCATCGAAGCCACGGCTGCCATGGGTGGCGGTGTCTTATCAAGCTACTGTGATGCAAGTGGAAACCGCTATAACCATAAAGGTGGCACATGGCTTGGTAAGTGGACAGCACATGGTAAACTGACAAAATATATCGACTACGGCACACAGCCACAGCCACAGCCGAGCGGAAAGATTGTCGAAGATGGAGAATGGGGTAAAAACACAACGCTTCTCGCACAGCAGATTTTCTCCACAGAACGTGACGGCATCGTTTCTAACCAGGATACAAACTGCAAGAAGTATTGCCTTAACTGTGTATCCGCAGATGACAATAGCGGTTCTTGGGTATGGAATGATTCAAAAGGATACTCCCCACTCATCAAGGCAATTCAGAAATGGTGCGGTATGGAAACCAAAGACATAGACGGAAAGTTCGGTTACAACTCCATCAGAGCATTACAGAAAAAACTTGGTGTTGGACAAGACGGATACTGCGGAGTATTAACAGTTAAAGCATTCCAGAGTTGGCTGAACTCTCAAGTAAAAGAAGAAGAAAGTGAGTAAGGAGCAGATAAATGTACAGAGCGACAACCCCAACAATCACATTTAACATTCCTGTTGACTTAACCGAAGCAAGCGAAGTGTATGTCACCTTTGCTTACCAAGGTGGAGTCTTAACTAAAACAAGCGAAAGTCTTACCATAACTACTTCCTCTGTCGCAGTTTATCTCTCACAGGAAGAAACATTAACTCTTCCTGTGGGAGAAGTAACTGCACAGATAAATTGGCTTTACGAAGAAGAGGGAGCAATCAAACGTGCTTGCTCCAATATCATTAAAGTAAACATCAGCAGAAACTTAATTGATGAGGTATTACCGAATGCGTGAAGTAAGCGTAACTGTTGAGATTCCTGTGTACGATGTGCAAGTAGCAGATGACACAGGCTATGCAGTAACAATCGAAAAAGAGTCGGACATCGAGATGGCTTGCGAAACCGCCATCATCCAAGGCTATGGTGCTGACTATGAGGGAGTATACACAGTAGTACCCAAGGCAAAAACACCTACTGTACTCCCTACTAACGGAAGAACTCTCGCTGATAATATCACAGTGCAGAAGATTCCGTTTTACGAAACGTCTAATGTAAGTGGTGAAACAGTATACATAGCAAATGAGGTATAACAAATGGCAAGAAACAAAGTAATTTTTGGTGGCGAAGTCCTTATGGACATCAGCGACACAACGGCAGAAGCAAGCAATGTTGATTCTTCGGTGTACTTTTACACGAATGGTGGAGTTAAGACACAAGGCACATCTACAAAGGACAGTGATACAACTGACGCAAATGCGAGTGCAAGTGAGATTCTTGCGACACGCACTGCTTATGTCAATAAGAACAAGATCACAGGAGCAATGCCGAACAACGGAGCGGTTGAACTGACTATCTCTGATGCAGATGATTCCATCGTAGTTCCGCTTGGCTATCACGATGGTAGCGGTACAGTTACACTCGCAGCCACCGAAGTTGCAAAGCTGAAGAACCATGCGAATATCAAGAATGGTGTCACGATCCTTGGCGAAACAGGAACGTACAGTGGAGAGGGAGCAGAAGTACAAAGCAAGACAGTAACTCCAAGTAAAACTGCACAGACAGTTCTGCCGGATACAGGCTATGATTATTTAAGCCAGGTAACTGTCGAAGCAATCCCTTACACCGAAACACCGAATACTTATGGAATTACTGTCACAATAGGTTAAATAAATGGCAAACAATAAAGTCGAATACTTTGGAACAGTATTAATGGATATAAGCGACACTACCGCAACAGCAGAAGATGTAGCGAGTGGCAAATACTTCTACAACAATGGTGGAGTACGCACGTTGGGAACTGCAAGCGGTGGTGGTGCTTCACAGAATGTATACTGTGGCGAATCAGTTCCATCGTCCTCGCTTGGCAGCAATGGTGACATCTATCTCAAGGCATCCTCTGGTGGTTCGTTAGAAGCCTATCCGCAAGACTTCACCGCAAGTGGTATGAGTTCCACTTCCAATGCATCTGCGGGTATCGGTAAATCCGCCGAAGAGGGAAACTCCACATCGAATATGTATTCAAGTGGACAGTCCACAACAGGAATAGTTGAATACTCGTTTGACTTGTCAGCCATTCCATCAAACGCAGTGATCTCTTCCGTCAGTTGTGAGGTCAAAGCACACGAAGAGAATGCTTCAAGGTCTACCTTTACTTTGCAGTTGTATTCTGGAAGTACCGCAAAGGGTAGTGAAACCACTGTCAATGGTACATCCAATACTATATACAACCTAACCACAGGAAGTTGGACAAGGGCAGAACTTGATAACCTTGTACTGCATACCAAGTACGAATACTATGGTGGTCTTGTAGCCGGAGCAACACTTACGATTGCATACACCATGTCTGACCCATCAGCCGAAGCCACCTTAACTGTATCAGAAGATGGATGGACAATCAGTGGTAGTGGCATCTATCAAAAGACTAATGGAACATGGCGAGAAGTATCGAGCGTGACATTAGACTCTTCGATACAACATCAGTAGAAAAATAACAATTCATGTGGTATTATCTTATAGAAGAAAATCTCTGGTTACCGCCAAGTGGCTGACAAAACAGCAGAAAGCCCTTGAAAATAAAGGATAGTTTACTTTCAATAATGATTATTCAAAACCTTTATAAATCAGCACTTTCCTTTAATATCAAGGGTTTCCGTATTCCAGAGTATCCACAAATATTTCTGCGTGGCTGACAAATTACCGCCACTAATAATCAATGGACTCAATCACATTCCTTAATTCATCAAGAGTATACTTTGTGTATACTCTTTTTGTTAAGTCATTTATCTTGTGACCGATAATCAGTTTAACTGCAATCTCATCTGCATCCTTATACATTGTTGTAAATGTCACTCGACAATCATGCGGTGTATGTCCTAATTCTTTCATCCACTTTCTTTCGTTGTTGTAGAAAGTTCCATACGCAAACGGAATCTCTATCCCAACTAACGGCTTTATCTTTTCCCTTATCGGCACTATTCGGTTCTTCCCAGCTCTCGTTTTTGAGCCACCGACAAAGCACCAATTATCCTTATCGAGTTCCATCTTATAAAGCTCGTTAATCCTCATGCCTGTGTATATCATGATTAACGCACTCCTTGCTCGATAATCATCCTTATTATCCCACAGCCATTGAATCTCTTCTGCGGTGAACGGCTTGCGTTCTATCTCTGTTTCCGGCACATCAACGGAGAATCTCTCTGCCATGTTGTAGTTACACATATCGTACCGCAATCCGTACTTGTAGAGATGCGACAGAAGTTTCTTCATGGTGATCTGCACATTAAGGCTTCTGCCAGATTCCTTTAGGCATTTCTCCAAGTCGATTACTTTCAAGTCTGCAAACTTTCTGTTATGCAAAGGGAACAGATACTTGTATGCTCGTTTGTAATCAAGGATAGTTCCGTCTGCCATGCCATCAAATCCATGTTCCGTCCATTTTGCATAGACATCCTTAAAGAGCCATCCTGTGTCATAAGGATTTGAGTTGTACTTTGCAAGGGCAACCTCTGCATCCTTGCGAGTAGGGAAGTACCCAATGGCAGCTCGTTTGCGTTTGTACTTGCAGTTCGGCAAATCCTCTTCATCAATGTTCTTGGGGTCTACACGCTTACCATTAAGTTCCAAATAAAATTCTTTTGTGACCTCTGCCACCCAAGGATTTCTTCGTTTTCCGGATTTCTTATATACAGTTCCATATCCCATTAGGTTTCTTCATCCTACATCACCCTCTTTCTATTTCTCTCTATCCTCTTTTGCAAGGAACTTTGCGTATGCAAGCACCATATACTTCTGTGCTTCTGACATCGGTTTTAAGACGTTTAATATCGTCTGTTCAACATTCGGTCGCTCTGGCTCTGTTAATTCGTTTAAAGGGCATTGTAGAACGTCACAGATGGCATTGAGCATATTCATCCGTGGCATCTTCTTGCCCTTACACCAATCAGATACTGTTGCAGTGGACACGTTCAGTAACTTGGCAAGGTCTTTCTGCTTCAATCCCTGTTCATGCAGCATCCGTCTTAAATTCTTATTGAACATCGTCATCACCATCCTTAAAGAATTTGGGGTTCATGTCCTCTAAATACCGCAGAAGATTTTCATATCCGTCTGAATTAAGTTTCTGCAAGTATGTCAATAATCGGTTTTCTCGCTCACTCTGTTTAATGGTTTCCTCTGTCGTATACTTCTCAAGCAAGTCGGATCGTTTGCAGTGGAACAATTCGCAGAGCTTATCCAATGTATCAATGCGAGGGAATTTTCTGCCGTGAACCCACTCTGCGACAGTTGTATTTGCCTTGTCTACCGCTTCTCCAAGAGTTACTTGGTTATATCCGTACATCTCCATATATACGTTTAAGTTATGTGCGAATAGTTCTAATTCTTCTCTCATTTTTTGTACTCCTTTTCAATTTGTCCCTCGCCACGATTATAACACAAAAAGCGAAAGTAAAGAAATAAATTTACACTTTTAGTAAATTAGGGGTTGACTTCCACTTTAAGTGGAGTTATAATCCAAACATCTTAAACATCAACACTGTACATTCTATCGTACATATCTGATGTTACTATTAGGCAGAAAGTGAGGTGGAAAAATGAAATTAAGCCTAAAAGCATATCGAGTAAATGCAAACTTATCAGTTAAAGAAGCAGCAGAAATCGCTGAAGTTACCGAAAAAACAATTTACACATGGGAGAACAACCAGGATGCTTTCTTGAAAGCGAACCTTGGTTCAGTAATCAAGTTGGCAAAGGCATACGGAATAAGTGTAGACGATATTACACCTTAATTTTTTATGCCTTGAGGTTACACTTTAAATGTAATGAGCGAGATTGAGAGAGCAAGTAAACAACTGAATATGACACCGCAGACCTTGAGGTTATTCATCCAACAGGGAGTGTTTGGAAAAGCAATCAAGGGAAGAGGAAGTCGGTATATCTACCGAGTTAATTGGAGAGAGGTAAATGAGTATGTCAGTAATCGAGAACAGCGACCCTCATGCAGTAGTGATCAGGCACATCTGTGATTGGTGCGGAGAAGAAATAACCGATACCTACTACGACCTCTTCGGTGAGGAAGTGTGTGAGGAATGCATGGAAGAACGGAGAAGAACAGTATGAAGAAGTTAGTAATTGGAGTTGCCATTGTGCTTATCGTTTTGGGAATCATCGGTGCGATGGCGATCCGTGAAAGTAACAACACATTAGAGAGAACCCAATGGGTAGAAAGTGAGGTAAACAGATGAATTTTAAGGAAGTTAAAAAGAGTCAGACAACAAGGAACGGAGATGTCCTTGAACTTTGCAGTGAGTTCTTAAAGAGCGATATTGAGGTTGCGGAAGTAACCGATTGGAACGAGAGATACTCCACAGCCGGAAATATGTATGTCGGCTTTAAGACAGTAATCAACGGATATTTCAAGGACAAAATCCGTGTAGCAAAGAACGGAAACCACATTTATCTGGAGAGGTTAGTCAAATGAATTTAGCAGAGTACACAATCAAACTTTTATCTCGATACAAACTGTTGGAAGTATCGAAGATAGAGAACCCAAGGTTCAATGTCCTCGATATATGGAAACATGGTGACACTATTTACGCAATCGTGGACAACATTGAACCTTTAAAAGAAGTAACAGAACCAAACGAGTATGGTGACTATGAGTTTATGGGGGTCACATACACAGAGTTCAAGAGATATGAAAGTGAGGAAGAATAATGTTTGATGAAAAAACAGAAGAGATGGGGCTACCTGTTTGGCAGACACCCAAATATAAAACATCACGGCAATTCGCCATTGATCTAATTAATTCTAAACAGTACGACATCGAAGAGTCTGATTTTTGGATTCTTATGAATAAGAGCAAAACAGGAAAGATGTTGTATTCCGGCTTAATCATTAGCCACAACGGATGCTTAAAAATCAACGACAAATTAGAGAACAAGTTTAATCCACACTGTGTGACGTTAGATAAAGACGGATATAAGGACTCTTTAGTGTACACATACATAGACGATGATGTGTATGAGATTGGAGAAGTTTCTGCTAAAAACTGCACAAACTCATATCCTTACGCAATGGCATTCAAGAGATGCTTCGACAGAGTAGTTCTAAAGAAATCCAAACTCGCATTCCAAGGAATCTATTCTGATTCTGAAGCTGAAGAATTTAGAGAACCAGAGCAGAGAATGGAACAGTTAAAGAAAGAAGCAGAAGCCAAGATTAAAGCACAGGCACAGGCAGACTTGCCATTGTCCAAAGACGAGGAAGAAATCCTTATTCGGCTGATTCAGACCGCTCCAGGCAAGGATGACTATGAAACAAGAGTAGCAAAAATCTGCAAGTCCTATGGAGTAACAGAACTCGCAGATTTAAAGAGAAGTCAGTATGTACAGTTGGTAGGTAAATTCAAATGATTAGTGATTTTGACAGAGTAGGGTACATCGGTGCAAGCGACACGCACTATGTGATGATGAATTGGAACACGCAGACATTCAAGCGGTGGTGGGATGTGAAGATGGGATTAGAGGATTCTGAAATCGACAACATCTACACGCTAACAGGCAGATTGTATGAGCCATTGATATTAGACCATCTGAACGTGGACGAGCGGAATCGTCAAATCATTGTAGGCAGATTAAGAGTCAATCTCGATGGCGAAACAAACAGAGTGATTGAGGTAAAGACATACAACTATCTGACAGGGTGGAAACATCCAAAGAACGTCAAGAAGTGGAACTATTGGCAACAAGTCCAGGTGGAACTGTTTGCGACAAATCGAAAGATAGGACTGATCGCAGCTTACGGCTTGTTGCCGGATGAATACGGAAACCCACAACCGATAGACCCCAACCGATTGCTATTTGAACTAATCGAATATGACGAAGAGTGGATTGAGGATGAATACCTACCACGGCTGAACAAATTAGCAAAGTGTATTGAAACAGGGGAGAACCCTTGGGAAAGCGAGGACGAATGAGTGACGATATGAGTTTCTGCCTGGATGCGTATGACATTCCTTGCGACAAGCACGATTGCGAAAGGCATCCATGCAACATCGCAGACAGATTGATACCGCATAGTTACATGAGTTTTTATGGAACAGAGTTTTGTGAGAAAGGAGAGCGAATGAATTTCAGTGACAAAATAAAAGACGAAGAGTTTATGAATCTTCCAGAGGTAGAGGATGACGTTGAGGAAGAAGAGGATGACGTAGACGATTTTCTCAACAAGTTAATTGATGCATCCATTGACGTAGAGCGGAATAAAAAGATGTTGGAGTCAAGCACCACATTATCAGTTGAGAAGTTCCTCATGTTAGACGAGAAGCTCTTCAACAAAGGATTTGCCGACAGGGAAGAGCGTATGCGGATCATCGAGATCATTTGGAGATAAGGAGAGAATTATGGAAAAGAGATTAAATGGAACAGTTCCAAGTATTGAGTGCAGAAGAGATGCTCACGATACTGTGGATAAGCAGAAGAGATATTCACAGATTATACAGTGCTTTAAGGAAGTGCCGGAAATGACAGCAAGGGAAGTCGCTTCGTATATGTGCCTTAAAGGAATGACACCAAATACGGAGCGTACATGGTCACAGCCAAGAATCACGGAACTCTGTATGCGTGGAGTCCTTGAGCAAGTAGGCAAGAAAACGTGCAAGACAACAGGCAAGAAAGTCACTGTCTATGCATTAAAGGAGTGGGAGAAAGATGAGAGTTAATTACTGTATCTGTGATCTATGTGGAGCGAAGTTCAACTGCGGTGATGGATTCAAAGCACAAGTCACTTTCCCCATCAGCGAGGAATACAAACACCTTGTGACACGAAACCATTACCGCAAAACAAAGACGATTGATATTTGTATCGAGTGTGGTGTGGAGAGGTTGAGGTTACATGAAACGGAGAGAAGTACGGCAGATTCTGAAGAGTGATATTGGATGTGACTATCTCCGCATCGCAATCATCGAACAGGCAGCCAAGGACATGGTGCGGTGGAACAGACGGAAACGCAATCTTGAAGCCAGATGGTTTCCTATCTTGGACGAACTGAAAGCAAACGGAGATGAGTACAAAGCCTACTACTTTTGGCATAGGGAGAAGCTCTCGCATAACAAATCACGATTTGAACTTTACAACCAAGCGTTAAGGGAGATCAATGATGCGGAGAAATTCCTACAAAGTGATTGGGCAGAATGGTTAGTCGATTTAGACATCGACTACATAGTGAAGAAAGTGAGGGAACGTATTGAAGCAGAAGATAAAGATGAAATGGAAGAAGTTTAGGCGGTGGCTGTTAGTTAAGTTAGTGCCGGACGGAGATGCAAGAATGACATTACTGATGCATCGAGTCGGCTATGAGCCACCCTGGTATCAGAAGCAAGTGAATGTCCATACCTTGTCAACGCAAGTGGTACTTAATCAGCAGAGCTATGAGTTCTTGCATAGTGGTGAGGGTACGGAAAAGTACGATGCGGTGTACGGCTTAACACGACAGTTGGCAGATAGTTTAAGGGACTACGTTCAGTACACAGAGTCCTATGACGAAGCACACGATGAGTGGACTTGCCGTGTGGATTTAAAGGTGGTGAAAGAATGAAAATCGAATACATAGACTATTTCCAAACGCAGTTTGGAAGAATCGAGTTTGGAGAGTGCTTTATGGCAGATGAGGAACTCTATATGCGAATCAGCACGATATATATCGCATCTCCATCAGATGAAAGTTGTCGTAGAAATGCTGTGCGGTTAGAAGATGGTAGGTTATATGCATTTGATGATACATCATTGGTAAAGCCTGTTGAAGCAAAGGTGGTGGTCGAATGATTATCTCAAACATCATGACGCTTATCAAGACAACCGATGGCATCCGTGTGCAAGACGTTGAGCGTAAATGCGGTGTATCGCAAGGGTACTTCTCAAGAGTTAATAACAGAGGAACGGAACGCAATATCCCTATTTGTGTAATCGCAACAGTATCAGACATCTTTAACGTGTCCATAGACGATTTAGTAAACAAGAATCTTTTTTATGAGCAACGCATGAAAGAGTTGCAAGACGAGATGGATAGATTAAGAAAGGAGCAAGATGGAAGAGTTAATCATTCTTAATGCAGAGGACAGAGAGAAACTAAAGGGATTGTTCTTTGGACTTATTACAGAGAGTGATCCGTATAAACAGTTCGACTATCTGTGGCAGATGGAAGAGATGCTATTGACGAAAGAGGACATACACGAAATAACGAATGCTGCATGGAAATGGAAGACAACAAAATGAAAGGGGGAAAGGGATGCTTCATTTTGGAGATATAACAAAACTGAACGGAGCGGAACTTCCTGTCGTGGATGTAATAACAGGCGGTTCACCTTGCCAAGACCTTTCAGTTGCCGGAAAACGAGAGGGATTAGACGGAGAGCGAAGCGGTTTATTCCTTGAACAGATAAGAATAGTAAAGGAGATGCGAGAAAATGACCGAGCAAATGGCAGGGCAAATGAGCATATTCGACCTCGGTTTGCCGTTTGGGAAAATGTCCCCGGCGCCTATTCCTCAAACGGAGGGCACGATTTCCAGGCTGTCCTCCAAGCGCTCTGCGAAATCGCAGACCCAGCAGTTTCAATTCCTTTCCCTCCAAAAGGGAAGGACCGCACTCCACGCCGTAGAACTTGCACAATGCGTAGACCATGCGGTCCATGGTTACTCAATTGCCTGGCGCACCTATGATGCTCAATATTGGCCCCGGACCCCACAGCGCAGAAAGCGCATCTACCTTATCGCAGATTTTGCAAGCGAACGCGCCGGAGAGATACTTTTTGAGCGCGAAAGCATGCCAGGGTATCCTGAACCGGGCGAAAAAACGGGGCAAGGAATTGCCGCCGATGCTGCAAGAAGCGTTAGAGGAAGTGATCAGGCTGGAGGCGTGATCGGCGCTTTCATGGGCGGTCAAGGCGCAAAAGCATCCAACAGCGGCAGCAATCAAGCGCTGGATGTGGTCTATTCCATCGAAGGAAACATTGTAGATCGTTCCTGCGCCCAGAATGGCAAGGGATGGGGTGAGAATCAATCGCCC
>CALGCU010000005.1 GCA_937886455.1 uncultured Bacteroidales bacterium
GTCTTTCCCTGACACTTCACTCTTCTTTGCACTCCGAACACAACGTAATGACGGACACAAATACATCGGAGAGTTGTATGAAAGTGGAGTGCGTTGTTTTGTAGTAGAGGCTCTTCCTCAAAAAGCTAACGAAATGAACCAAGCCACTTTTTTAGTGGTAAATAACACACTGAGCGCACTCCAGAAACTATCTACCTACCATCGCAACCAACACACACTGCCTGTAGTGGGTATCACAGGAAGTAATGGTAAGACCATGGTTAAAGAATGGCTTTTCCAACTCCTCAATAGCAAGTTTAACATTGAGCGTTCTCCGCGTAGTTACAACTCACAAATCGGTGTGCCTCTCTCTGTGTGGCAACTCAACCCAAACACACAGTTAGCCATCTTTGAAGCGGGAATTTCTCAACCGGGAGAAATGCAATACTTACAACCCATCATACAACCCACTATCGGCATTTTCACCAACATAGGAGATGCTCATCAAGAGAATTTCACTTCTTTGGAAGAAAAAGTCAGAGAGAAGATGAAACTTTTCAAAGATTGCTCTCTGCTTATTTACAACAAAGATGAAGAACTTATTGAGGAATGTTTGCAAAACACCCATCAACAAACACTCACATGGGGTACACACCCTCAAGCCGATATTCGGATAAACAGCATACAACAACAAGGGAACAAAACGCAGATAAACTACTGCTATCACGAGCAAAACCATTCCTACATATTGCCTTTCACCGATACGGCAGCCATTGAAAACAGCCTTCACTGCATTGCACTGATGTTACACCTCAACTATACGCACGAGGATATTCAGCAAAGCATGTTACAACTGCAACCTATTGCCATGAGACTGGAAGTGAAAGAAGGGGTACAAAACAACCTCATCATCAACGATAGTTATAACGCCGACCTGACTTCACTGGCCATTGCATTGGACTTCCTCGACCAACAAGCCACTGCAAAAAAACTCTCCAAAACGGTTGTTCTGTCCGACATCATGCAGAGCGGACACAACAATGCTGAACTACACAATGCTATCGCTGACATGCTAAGAAGCCGAAAAATCAATCGACTCATTGGCATCGGACATGTACTCAAAGAAAATCAAATGGCATTTAGGGGGATAGAAACGTCGTTCTACAACACCACACAAGACTACATCTCATCCGGCGACTATCGACTACTGAAAAATGCCGTCATATTACTAAAGGGTTCGCGCTTATTCTCATTGGAACAACTATCCAAACAACTGGAAATAACCACACATGAAACGGTTTTAGAGGTAAACTTGTCTGCCCTCGCCGACAATTTCAACTACTTCAGAAGCAAACTCCAACCTAAAACAAAAATTATGTGCATGGTCAAAGCATTTGCTTATGGAACGGGAGCAGTGGAAGTTGCACGAACTCTACAACACCACAGATGTGACTATCTGGCTGTTGCGGTGGCGGATGAGGGAGCCGAATTGCGTAGAGCCGGAATACACACACCCATCGTTGTGATGGACCCGGAAATGAATGCACTGGATAGTATTATTGAAAATGAATTGGAACCCAACATATACAACTTCAGGATATTGCAAGCATTCTCTAATGCGGTCAAAGCACAAGGTTTATCACACTACCCGATACACATCAAAATCGATAGTGGTATGCACAGATTGGGATTCTCTAAGCAGGAATTACCTACACTCATCAACCTACTCACATCTCAAAGCACAGTGGCGGTACGTTCCACATTCTCTCATCTGGCGGGCAGTGACGAAGCACAATTTGATACTTTTACACACGAACAAGCAAACTACTTTTATACATGTGCTACACAATTGCAGTCAGAACTTAACTATCCGATAATCAAACATATATGCAATACTGCAGGTATTGAACGCTTCCCAGAATATCACTTCGATATGTGCCGTTTAGGCATAGGATTATATGGCCTGTCTTTTGCCAATGCCACTCTAAGAAATGTCTGCACGCTAAAGACAACTATTCTAAGCATCAAGACGGTAGAAGCGAATAAGACCATTGGTTATGGTCGTCATACTACGCTCTCAGAACCACGACAGATAGCGGTCATTCCCATTGGCTATGCAGATGGTTTTGATCGTAGATTTTCTAACTATGGGGGTGAGGTACTAGTGAGAGGAAAACGTTGTCCTGTAGTAGGAAATGTATGTATGGATCAAGCTATGATTGATG
>CALGCU010000006.1 GCA_937886455.1 uncultured Bacteroidales bacterium
AGCCCTGTAGGGGCGAAATTTCACAGAATAGTATGTAAAAGCACTGTCGCCCTAAAAACCCTCTCCAGCTTGCTTCGCACAAACTCTACCCCTAGGTTAGGGGTAGTCCCCGCAGGGGGAGGGGTCCGTCTCCAACTCACTAACCTCATAGCCTCATAGCCTCATAGCCTCACATCCTCATAGCCTCACTAGAACATCCTCCACCTCGCTTCGCGGGCGTACTCCAGGCAAAGCCGTCCTATCATCCCCGTTACCATACCGTTACCATTAGATAGGAATGAGATACAAAACAGATAGGAACTAGATAGGAACTAGATAGGAACTAGATACCTTCATGCCTGACAAAGAAAATTCACTATCTTTGCAGAAGTATAATCTGTTTGTAGGTGAAAATATGTTATCAAAAAACACACTGAAATTGATTCGTTCGTTAGAACAAAAGAAATATCGTAAAGAACATGGTTTGTTTTTAGCAGAAGGAGATAAACTGGTAGAAGATCTACTACCCTATTTCGATTGTCATCTACTGATAGGAACTGAAGAATGGCTGAGCAAACATACATGCACAACTGCTAAAACAGTGGTGTGTGCCACCCCACAAGAGTTGTCTTCTGCTTCATTACTACGCACACCTCAACATGTATTGGCGTTATTTCATATTCCGGAAGAAATTGGCGAAACCCACAATCATATAAAAGGCACACTGAGTTTAGCACTTGATGGTGTGCAAGACCCGGGAAATATGGGCACAATCATTCGCTTAGCCGACTGGTTTGGCATTAAGGATGTGTGGTGTTCTAAACAATGTGCCGATGTATATTCCCCTAAAACCATACAAGCCACAATGGGTGCCATCGCCCGAGTGAAGGTACATTATGTTGATTTACCAACATGGTTAAAACAACAAGAATGTGCTGTATATGGCACATTCTTAGATGGAGAGAATGTGTATGAAACCTCCTTGACTCCTGATGGTATTATCGTCATGGGTAGTGAAGGACGTGGAATTACTCCTGAGGTAAGTGCGTGCGTAAGTCATCGTTTGCTAATACCCAACTACCCCAAAGGTGAACCTACTTCTGAATCACTCAATGTGTCTACAGCCACTGCCATTATATGTGCAGAGTTCAGACGACGTTGTCAATAAACACAGATGTAGTAAAACTCCCAAGACAATTTTATTTTTGCATTTGCCATAGTTTGGTGTAATATCCGTTTAGTGCATAGAGTTCATCGTGCGTACCCTGCTCTACTATGCATCCTTCTTGCATTACACAAATTAAATCAGCATTCTTAATTGTGGAAAGACGATGTGCCACTACCAAGGTAGTGCGATTCTTCATTAAATTATCTAAGGCGTCTTGTACTTGTTTTTCTGACTCAGTGTCAAGAGCTGAAGTCGCCTCATCCAATATCAGTATAGGTGGATTCTTAAGGATAGCACGCGCAATACTGATACGTTGTCTTTGTCCTCCTGAAAGACGTGACCCTCTATCCCCAATGGAAGTCTGATAGCCATCAGGCGTTGCCATTATAAATTCATGCGCATTGGCTATACGTGCGGCTGTTTCTACTTGTTCCATTGTGGCATGTTCTACACCAAACGTAATATTATTGTAGAAAGTATCATTAAATAAAATTGCTTCTTGATTCACATTACCCATCAAAGCACGTAAATCGTGTGTCATACATTGGCGAACATCCACACCATCAATACAAATAGAGCCTTCGCACACATCATAGAAGCGAGGAAGTAGATCAAGCATAGTAGTCTTGCCTGAGCCACTCTGACCCACTAAGGCAACAGTCTTTCCTTTAGGTATAACCAAATTAATGTTTTTCAAGACTTCCCTACCCGATTGATAGGCAAATGAAACATGATTAAAAGTTATTTCTTTTTCCAAAGACCTAATGGTAGAAGGGATAAGCGGTTCTTTAATCAGTGTTTCTGTATTGAGTATCTTATCAATACGTTCTAATGAGGCTAATCCTTTTCTTATACTATATGATGCTTTGGATAGTTCCTTAGCTGGATTGATAATACTGTAGAATATCACCAAATAGTAAATAAATTCCGGTGCGCTAATAGGACTGCTATTACTTAAAATTAGTATTCCTCCATACCACAGCAATGCAGCAATCACTGCCGTCCCCAGAAACTCACTCACCGGATGAGCCATTGCATAACGTCGGTTGATGCGATTAAATGTATGTCGGGTGTTGTCGTTCTGTGTATTAAAACGATTGATAAGTTTGTTTTCAGCATTAAAAGCCTTTACCACACGTAGTCCCCCCAATGTTTCTTCTATTTGATTAAGGAGTTCACCTGTTTGCTCTTGTCCCTTCATTGACTTTGTCTTCAATGACTTGCCTATTCTTCCTATCAGATAGCCACTTATTGGTAGTAAAACAAACACAAACAAAGTGAGTTCCCAACTCAAGAGCAACATAGTAATGAGATATATAATAATCATGATGGGGTTCTTAAACATCATGTCGAGTGAAGCCATGATAGATGCTTCTACTTCTGCCACATCAGATGTCATGCGCGACATCACATCTCCTTTACGTTCCTCTGTGAAAAATCCTATTGGCAGACGAATGATTTTTTCATATAGGCTTGCTCTAAGGTCACGCAATACACCTGTGCGAATAGGAATCATGAAATAAGAGCCCAGATAAGATGTTGCTGTTTTCAGTAAAGTGGTCAGTATTAGAAATATGCCCAGTGCAAACAATATCCATCTTGCTCCTTGATGTATGGTTTGTTGTTGAATCCACCAGAAGAGGTTATTCTTCAATGTGGCTGTTATAACTCCCATTTTGGCTGTCCAATCAATGGCCTGCCACTCATGTATCTCTGTATTTACACCAAAAAGTATTTGTAATATAGGTATGATAGCAGCAAATGACACAAGACTGAATAAAGTACTCAACAAATGGAAGAATATGTTGAGTGCTACTTCTTTCTTGTAGGGAGGTATGAACCTTTTTATCAGTTTAATGAAATTCATTGTTTATTATCTATTATCTCTGTAATCATTTAATTTCATAATAAGGTCATGTACTAATGTATGTACAGGAATATCTCCATTATTATTTATCACCAAACTTGGTATGTCACACGAAGAGTGTGCTTCACTTTGGTTGTGCATTCGTTTTCTTATTTCTTCAACATTCATTCCGTCTCTTGCCTGTACACGTTCAATACGCAATTGTTCAGGAGCTTCTACATATATCACTGCATCACACATACTGTCAAATCCACTGGACACTAATATAGCCGACTCAATAAACACCAGCGATGATTTTTGTTGTTTAACCCATGCCTTGAAGTGTGTTGACACAGCGGGGTGTACAATCTGATTCATTTGTTTCAGCAACTCAGGGTCAGAAAACACTCTTTTTGCGACACATTTTCTATCTAACCCCGTTTCTGTATATATATCTTCTCCCAATAATAACATCAGGCGTTCTCTTACCAGAGGGTCATGGTCAGTGATGTACCGTGCCTCCTTGTCAGACACATAAACCGGATAGCCCTGCTCGGCTATGATGTGACACACATAGGATTTTCCAGCGCCTATACCACCAGTGACTCCCACTACATAAGTATGTTTCTCTTGTGTCTTTCCCATTATTTCTATTTTGTCTTAAAAGCCAAAGTTTAGTCCACAAGTGATAGTGAAATTTTGTCCTTGATAAAATAGCGGACTAAATTTATCTAAGGTTTGTTGTGCTGTCATGCGGTTTTCTCCTACAATAGATTCAGATGTAGGTTCTGCCGCACATGCATTATTATAGGCTATGTTAATGCGCGCATAACAGTTGTTAAACACTTCATAGATAGCATTTAATTCCACTTTATCTTCTTTCCAGATAATGTCTTTGAGGGCTTTTTGACTTATGATGTTCAATATATCTGTGCGCAAATAGTCATAGTCGTTTCCTTTGATGGCATTTGTATATGAGAGATCAAAGTATAAACCCCTGATAGGTCTATATCTTAAAGAAACATAAATTTCTTGTGAATTATCCCCTAAATAGTGCCCTAATACATATCCATTGGATTTCCATGATAGTGTTTCTATCGAATGTTTGTAACAGATGATTTGATTTCTTGTATATTCACCCACCAGCGATAAGTTTTTAAGTGGCCAGTTTGTAAGATTAAATCCGGCCTTATAGGAGATTGGGTTAGTTTGTGGATTGGATGGTTTAAAGCGTGAGAATTTGATTTCATCCACATAAAACGATGCAAATAAGTGTAGATGTGGAATGTTACGTGAGCTTAAATTGATGAATAGTTGAGAGTTTTGGTTTTCTACTCGGAGGCCTTTGGTCATGAAATGGTCAATTGACTTATAGAATGCGATAGGAATAAAATAGGCGGGTTGCACATTATTCTCTGCATACACAATGGCATTACCAACAGATAGGTTTAGTTTAGGTATGGGTGTAAATGTCAACATATTCGCCGCTAAGAACTTGTTGTGTGGGCGATAATGTATTTTTTCTTGCGGTGTACCTTCGTTTTCCACATAGTAATGAGTGGTGTCTAATACATTACTCACTAACCATGCATGAATATAATTCAATTCAAACCACTTTACGGGTTTTAGATTCAATGTAATCATGGGGAATGAAGGTGCTCTTCCTGAAAATATATTGGCTGATTTATAACTATCACCCCATACAATATTGTCTTTTACCAGTCCTATACTTCCCCACTTACAGTAAGCTACTATTCCCCCTCTCATATCACTATAGTCGCCTCCATAGGTGGCTTCTTTATATTCACATCCGGGCAGATTGTTGAGATACTGTGACATAGCGATGCGTGCGCCATACATTTTGCTATTGTCGGTAGGGAAATATTTATCCCGCAACATCCACTTTCCGTTGAATGAATTATCTCGCAAGCTGGCATATACAGACAGGTGATTTGCGATGTCCATTTGCAGGTCTGCTCCATACCAACGTTTAGCAATACCTCCCTTTTGATTAGCAATGATGTCCATTCCCAGTAGTGGTACAATGCGACATTTAAAGAGTTTGTTTTGATAGTGAAAGGCCGGTTGTACAAGTGCTAAGTCAAAGTTTTTTTTATCTGTCCAGTGTACATAAGCCTTGGGAAGTGTGTCTCTTTCCACCGCATAGTCATTCAAATAGAATGCAAGGTCGCTTCTTTGTCTTTTAGACATTGTTTCTTGGCAGTGTGATGCTTCCTCTAATTTTTGAGCTATAAAGTCTCTTGTATAAGGACGCACAGCAGAATTTACTTGTATGTATCCATCTGTTGCCAATTCATCTATAAAGTCATAGATTTGTGTGTATGTTATGTGTTGATTTATGTGTTGGGCAGATAGTGTTGTAAAGGTTATTGCCCCTATCATTAATGTTAGAAATCTCTTCATGTTGTATCACTTTTAGGAGAAAACACAAATGTACATGATTTTCTCCAAACTACCAAGTGTACAAAATGAGGAGGTATTGGTTTGATATTGTTTTGTGTGGTGTGTTTTTTGTTATTCTTTAGGACACACCGGACGAATTGGAATCATTTCATCTTCAAAGGCGGTGACTACCATGGTGCATGGATAGATGTTCTCATCACATATTGTGTCATCCATTCCCAACTTCATGATACTTCCCGACTTCGGATCAATAGCTGCCCAATAGTAGCCTGTAACCCCCTGATATTCCACCTTCGAATTATCATTCTGATCATCTTGCGCATACATTACGCCTGCGGCCGGTAGGAATACTCCTTCATCTTTTGTATAATGTGCGATGTAGAATCCTTGCACCCCATTGACCTCCATTCGTCTAAAGTAATTACATCCTTCTAATTGAGTTAATTCCTCTATGGTTGGCATACGCCACTTTCCTCCCCATGCTGCTTTAACCGGGTCTTCCTTTATTTCGCTTGCTGCATAGTATTTTCCTATATCGTGTGGCTCTATGGCTTCCAGATTGGTTTCTGCCCAATAGACAGATGTTCCTATGTCAACCATGTTATGTCCATTGTGGGTTAGTGTTTTCTTGGTGTTATTCATTCTATAAGTGTTTATGAGGTTATATAGCTCTCTTTATTGGAGAGATGTTTCTTTACCGGTATGAAAGAGGATGTGTCATGACATGTTTGACACATCCTCTTGAGCAGGTTATTTGTGTAAATCGTTTTTATATTAACGTTGTCCTAACTTTTCATCTAAGAAGAGTAATCCGGTTTCTCCTGCCAAGCGAAGTTTGTCAACTATTTCTTGTGCTGATTCTTCTTCTTCCACTTGTTCACGTACAAATCCCCAGAGGAAGTCTTGTGTTGCATTATCTTTTTCTTCAGCTGCGATTGCTACAAGATTATCAATGAGTTTTGACACATGGCATTCGTGTTTGTAGATGTGTTCAAAAAGTTCGAGAACTGTTCCCCACCCTTGTGGCACTACATCAATTTTATCTACTTTAGCTACACCACCACGCTTGATGATGTAATCAGCCATTTCACATGCATGTTCGTTTTCTTCTTCAGATTGTTTTTTCAACCAATGTGCCATTCCGTTTAGTCCTTTAGCTTTGAGGAAGAAAGACATTGAGAGATAGAGGTTAGATGACCACAATTCAGCAGTGATTTGGTCGTTGATGGCTTGTTGTAATTTATTGCTAATCATAAAGTATTTAATTTAATTGTTAATATTCTTATTGCTTATTTTATTGTTATAACAACTTTGGTGGCAAAATGTTCAATTGAGTTACAAAGATAGTGCAAGGTGAGTGAAAGTATGAAGTTACCCCCTCCGGAGGCTTGAATTATGCCGGATATGTTCTATTTATCGCCATACATACTTTCGTAGTACTTTTCATATTCTCCTGTGGTGATATTATCCATCCACTCTTGGTTGTCTAAATACCAACGCACTGTTTTTTCTATCCCTTCTTCAAACTGCAATGATGGTTCCCATCCTAATTCATTTTTCAGTTTAGAAGAGTCTATGGCATAACGCAAATCATGTCCTGCACGGTCAGTGACATATGTAATAAGGCGTTCGCTGGTACCTTCCGGATTACCCAACAGTTTATCCACAGTCTTAATGATTACTTTAATGAGGTCGATATTCTTCCATTCATTAAACCCGCCGATATTATATGTATCAGCTATTTTTCCGTTGTGGAATATCACGTCAATTGCCCTTGCATGGTCAACCACATAAAGCCAATCACGTACGTTCTCCCCTTTACCATAAACCGGAAGAGGTTTTCCATGACGGATGTTATTAATAAACAAAGGAATTAACTTTTCGGGGAACTGATAAGGTCCATAATTATTAGAGCAGTTTGTCACAATGGTAGGCATTCCATAGGTGTCGTGAAATGCCCGTACAAAGTGATCACTACTTGCCTTTGATGCACTGTAAGGACTATGAGGGTCATACTTTGTGGTTTCCGTAAAGAAAGTGCCATCAAAATCTAAAGCTCCATATACTTCATCCGTAGAAATGTGATAGAAGCGTTTTCCTTCCCATTGTCCATTCCAATACATTTTAGCAGCTTGCAGGAGGGTGAGTGTTCCCATTACATTAGTGCGTGCGAAAATAAATGGGTCTTTAATACTTCTGTCCACATGGCTTTCCGCCGCCAGGTGAATGACTCCATCAATGTCATAACGTGTAAACAGGTCGCATATCGTGTCATAATCACAAATATCCGCTTTTACAAAGGTGTAATTTGGAGCATTTTCTATATCTTTCAAATTAGCCAAATTACCTGCATAAGTCAATTTATCCAGGTTAATGATGTGGTAGTTCGGATATTTTGTAACAAATAGACGTACTACGTGTGAACCTATAAAACCGGCTCCTCCGGTGATTAGAATGTTTTTCATAAATTAGTATTTTTATAAACGAGCACTCACCAAGGAGCGATCAATAAAGTTTTTCACATCAAATATCACTGCTCCTTGTGCTTTATACTTAGCGTAATCAAAAGTCTTGAATTGATCATGAGCGACACATGCTATAACAGCTTCATACTTCTTATTAGGATTTATTGATGTGATCAGTGTTTTTCCATATTCATGCAAGACCACATCCGGTTCAGCCCATGGGTCGTATAAATCAACTTGACAACCAAACTCTTCAAGCTCTGTGCACACATCAATTACTTTAGTATTACGGCAGTCCGGACAGTTTTCTTTAAATGTTACACCTAATATCAAAACGTTAGCCCCTTTGATTTTATGGTCGCTTTGTATCATGAGTTTCAGGGTTTTGTCAGCAATAAATTTTGCTATACTATTGTTCACACGACGTCCAGAGAGTATAACCTCCGGATTATATCCTAATGCTTTAGCTTTGTGTGCCAAATAATACGGGTCAACAGAGATACAGTGTCCTCCCACCAATCCCGGACGGTATTTCAGGAAGTTCCACTTACTACCGGCCGCTTCAATCACGTCGTTGGTGTCAATTCCCACTCTGTCACATATCAGTGCCAACTCGTTCATGAATGAGATGTTCATGTCTCTTTGTGCATTTTCCACTGCTTTAGCAGCTTCAGCTGTTTTCATATTAGGTGCACGATGTGTACCATTTTCAAGAATAGAATTATACAGTGCATCCACTCTATCAGCTATTTCAGGAGTAGATCCAGAAGTAATTTTCTTGATTTTTGTCAGTGTATTGACTTTATCACCCGGATTGATGCGTTCCGGTGAATATCCGCAGAAGAAGTCTTCATTAAATCGCAAGCCGGATTCTTTCTCCAAGACAGGCACACAATCTTCCTCTGTACATCCCGGATAGACAGTAGATTCATAAATTACCAAGTCCCCTTTCTTGAGTACTTTACCAAGCATGGCAGATGCTTTCAACAAAGGGCGTAAATCGGGATTATTAAATTCATCAATTGGTGTTGGGACAGTGACAATAAATGTGTTGCAGCGTTTTAATTCTTGAACGTCAGCCGTAAAGTATAATCCCACTTCACCTTTTG
>CALGCU010000007.1 GCA_937886455.1 uncultured Bacteroidales bacterium
GTACATTTAGTACATCCTACAAGTACCTCGCTACGCCCCCTGCGAGGGCGACAGTTCTTTTTAGTTAGTTTTGGATGAGGAAAGATAGTCTATTTATACAGCTATCAATTGATTGACAGTGGACACGGCACGCCGTTTACATAAATTGCTCATGTTCGGCATAATTCAAGCAAGCTTGATTCTGCCCTCACTTAATCGCAATTTTCCCTACATTTATTACTCGCAATTTTAGATAAATTACTCCCGCTCGGCAATTAGAAAACAAGTTTTCCATTGCCCTCGCTTACTCGCAATTTTGAATAAATTGCTTGTGCTCGGAAATTTTTAGATAATAAAGACCCCCTCCGTTTCGTTCCGTTTCACTACTCTCCACTCGTCCCCCTTGAAGTGGGGACAGTGCTTTTTAGTTACCACTTATATATAAAAGTTATATAAATAAATTCTATGTGTACCTCGCTATGCCCCCTATAGGGCGACAGTGCGATAGGTGATTGTATGTGAGTTGGTTATATAATTGTTTTCTGTAAATACATTCTATAACGTATTGTATAAATATCTTGCTATGTTTTTTGAAAGAGCGTGAAAAATCCAATCAAAAATCACTTGATAACATTTGCAAAATCTAATGAGGTATGTGGGTTTTGGTGTTGGTTTGGGAAATTTGTTATACTTTTGTATCACTGGAATAGAAGTGTTTATCAAGAAAATAATATTGTTATGAAATTGAATAAAATAGGTTTGTTGCCTCGTATTCTGTTATCCATTGTTTTGGGTATTGGTTTTGGAATGTTTTTACCTTTGTGGTGTGTTCGTTTGTTTGCGACCTTCAATGGTTTGTTTTCGGAGTTATTAGGTTTTTCCATACCTTTGATTATACTGGGTTTGGTAAGTGTTGCGATAGCCGATTTTGGTAGTAAAGCTGGTAAGATGTTGTTGATAACTGCTTGTTTGGCTTATGGTTTCACTATTTTTTCGGGTTTGTTTTCTTATTTGGTGTCAGATTTGACATTTCCTTTGTTGATAGAGCCAGGAGCTTTAGCAGAAGAGTTGGCAAATGTGGATAAAGTTGAGCCTTATATGTCGATGAATATTCCTCCGTTGATGGGTGTGATGACAGCTTTGGTGTTGTCTTTTGTTTTGGGTATCGGTATGGCCGCCATTGATTCCAAGAGTTTGAGGAGTGTGATGGTTGATTTTCAGGATATAGTAGTGAAGTTGATAGAGAAGTGCATTATTCCTTTGTTACCATTGTATATATTCGGTATATTTATGGTGATGACAGCAGAGGGTCAGGTAACAACAGTTTTATTATCATTTTTGAAGGTAATAGGTATTATTTTCTTGGTTCATATAGCAGTGTTGTTACTTCAGTATTGTATAGCCGGTTTTGTTGTGAAGAAGAATCCTCTTCGTTTGTTGTGGACTATGCTTCCAGCTTATTTTACTGCCTTGGGTACGATGAGCAGTGCTGCCACTATTCCAGTGACATTGGAACATGCGAAGCGTAATGGTGTACGTCCTGAGACGGCAGGTTTTGTGATACCCTTGTGTGCAACGATTCATTTGTCGGGTAGTACATTGAAGATCGTGGCTTGTGCTATAGCTTTGATGTTGATGCAAGGTATGAGTTATGATTTTCCTTTGATGTTGAATTTTATTTTAATGTTGGGTGTGACAATGGTTGCCGCCCCTGGAGTACCGGGTGGTGCGATTATGGCCGCTTTGGGTATATTAGCCTCGATATTAGGATTTAATGAGCAAGATCAGGCCTTGATGATAGCTCTTTATATTGCTATGGATAATTTTGGTACGGCATGTAATGTGACAGGTGACGGTGCAGTTGCCTTGATAGTGGACAGAATAAAAGTGGAGTGTTTTTTCAATAAAAATATATATCATTAATTTATGGAACGTAAGAGAACAGAGATTTCGACTCTTGGTGAGTTTGGTTTGATAGAACATTTGACAAAGCATTTTCCTTTAGTTAATTCATCGACGTGTAAGGGTGTGGGTGATGATGCTGCAGTGCTTGATATTAGGGACAAGCGTGTGTTGTTGACGACCGATTTGTTATTGGAGGGGATTCATTTTGATTTGCAGTACACTCCTCTTCGTCATTTGGGTTATAAGGCAGCAGTGGTGAATTTTTCAGATATTTATGCTATGAATGGTCGTCCGACTCAGTTGACCGTTTCGATAGGTGTTTCAAAGCGTTTTTGTATAGAGGATTTGGAAGAACTATATTCCGGCATTCGCATAGCCTGTGAGCATTATGGAGTGGATTTGGTAGGTGGTGATACTTCAGCTTCGATGACCGGTTTATGTTTGAGTATGAGTTGTGTAGGTGAAGCGTCAGCAGATGAGATAGTGTATAGGGATGGTGCCAAGGAGAATGATTTGATTTGTGTAACCGGTAATTTAGGTGCTGCATATATGGGTTTGCAGTTGCTTGAGCGTGAGAAGTTGGTGTTTTCCGGTAATGAAAATGTTCAGCCAGATTTTGATGGTAAGGATTATATATTGCAGCGTCAGTTGAAGCCTGAGGCTCGTAGGGATGTGATAGAGAGTTTGAAGCGTCATGGTGTTAAGCCAACGAGTATGATGGATGTGTCTGATGGTTTGGCGTCGGAGTTGATTCATTTGTGTCGTCAGAGCAATACCGGTTGTCGTGTGTTTGAGGACAAGTTGCCAATAGATTATCAGTCGGCAGTGATGGCAGAAGAGTTGAACATGAACATTGTCACAGCAGCTTTGAATGGAGGTGAGGATTATGAGTTAGTGTTTACAGTGTCTTTGGATGATTATGAAAAGATTATTCCTATAGAGCATGTAAACATTATTGGTCATATGACTAAGCCAGAATTAGGTTTGAACTTAGTGGGTCGTAATGGTGAGGAGTTGTCATTGAAGGCTCAAGGTTGGCCACAAAATAATTAGGGGGGTAGGGTATATGGCTCAAGAGATGAAGCGATTAGCGAAAGAGACTGCTATATATGGAATGAGCAGTATAGTGGGTCGTTTTTTGAATTGGCTTTTAGTTCCCTTGTACACTTTTGTGTTGGAGGGTTCGTCAGATTATGGCATTGTGACTAACATTTATGCTTGGGTTGCTTTGCTGTTAGTGTTGTTGATATATGGTATGGAGACGGGTTTTTTCCGTTTTGCCAACAAGGAGGGAGTAGATGGTGAGAAGGTGTATGGTAACACTTTGTGGTGTATAGGTTTTACATCTTTGTTGTTTGCTGTGGTGTGTTTGTTGTGTAGTGGAGGGATAGCCAATGCTTTGGGTTATCCATCTCATCGTGACATCATATCGATGATGGTGGTTGTGGTGGCATTAGATGCCTACGATTCCATTGTATTTGCTTATTTGCGTTATCGTCGTCAGTCTGTTAAGTTTGCTTTGTTGAAGTTGTTTTCCATATTTATCAGCATAGCGTTTAATTTATTTTTCTTTTTAGGTTGTCCATGGTTGTTGCGTCATTATCCTGATTTGATAAGTTGGTTTTATGATGCCGATTATGGTGTTGGTTATGTGTTTGTGTCGAATGTGATTTCCACCGGTTTGGTGACTTTGGCTTTGTTGCCCGACATGAAGATTATATTACGTCCTGATTTTGGTTTGCTGAAGCAGATGTTGCGTTATTCCTTGCCATTGTTGGTGTTGGGTGTAGCCGGTATAATGAATCAGACATTAGACAAGATTATATTTCCTTTTTTGTTTACAGACAAGGAGTTGGCTTCTTCCGAATTGGGGATTTATGGTGCATGTTTTAAGGTGGCCATGGTGATGATGATGTTCACACAGGCCTTTCGATATGCTTATGAGCCATTTATTTTTTCGAAGCACAAAGATCGTAACAGTGTAGGCGCTTATGCCGATGCGATGAAGTATTTTGTGATATTTTCGTTGTTGATATTATTGGGAATGTTATTTTATTTAGATTTGATTAAATTGATTATTCACCCATCCTATTGGGCCGGTATGCGTGTAGTTCCCATAGTGTTGTTTTCGTATGTGTTTCAGGGTGTGTTTTTTAATCTTTCATTGTGGTATAAACTGACCGACCGCACGTATTATGGTGCATGTTTTTCGTTGTTAGGTCTTGTGATAACTGTGGTGTTGAATATAGTTTTGGTACCCCGTATCAGTTATATGGGTTCAGCGTGGGCTTCCTTTGCATGTTATTTAGTGATGATGTTGGTGTCGTATTTTGTAGGTCAGCGTTACATGAAGATTCCTTATGATTTACGTTCCATGGGGTTGTATTTGTTGGTTACGTTGGTGTTGTTAGGTTTGTCACAGTTACTTCACACCGAGACTGCCTGGTTGAACTATTTGGTTAATACAGTTTTGTTGGGTGTGTATTTATTATTGATGATAAATCGTGATTTTCCATTACATGGTTTACCAGTAGTAGGTAAGTACTTCAAAAAGCGTTGATAATACCTTTTTATGATAAATCGTCAGTACCATAATTATCTGCTGTTAGAGCGTTCACTCTCCAAGAAGACCATCGAGGCTTATGAGCGTGATTTGTTACAGTTAGATGTTTTTTTGCAAGCGCGTGGAGTGTCTCTTGATGATGCGAGTGTTGACGATTTGCGTGCATTTATTTATGACCTACATAAGCAAGGTAAGACTGCCCGTACTCAGGCTCGTATAATTTCGGGTGTGAAATCCTATTATCGTTATTTGGTATATTCAGAGGACATCAAGTCAGACCCAACCGAATTGCTTGAGATGCCTAAGATAGGGTTTTACTTGCCCGATGTGTTGAGTTTGGACGAGATAAACAATATGGTAGCCAGTATAGACTTGTCGAAGCCTGAGGGTCAGCGTAACAAAGCCATTATTGAGACTTTGTATGGTTCAGGTTTGCGTGTGTCGGAGTTGGTGGAATTAAAGTTGTCGAATATCTATCGCGAAGAGGGTTATATGTTGGTAGAGGGTAAGGGGAGTAAGCAGCGTTTGGTGCCATTGTCGGATGTGTCAAAGCGTCAAATCGAGTTGTGGATGATAGTTCGAAATAGTGTAAAGATAGCTCGTGGAGAAGAGGACATATTGTTTTTGAATCGTCGTGGTCATCGTTTGACCCGTGCCATGATATTTCACATTGTGAAGGAGTTGGCCATATTGGCCGGCATCAAGAAGCGTATCAGTCCGCACACATTGCGTCATAGTTTTGCGACCCATTTGTTGCATAATGGTGCCAATCTTCTTGCGATCCAGAAGATGTTGGGTCATGAGAGTTTGACAACTACAGAGATATATACGCATGTAGATGCAGCCTATTTGCGAGATGAGATATTGAAGTATCATCCTAAAAACAATACAAAAAAATGAGAGGTCGGTTAGTGGGACTATTGCGATGTGCCTTAGTGGTGTTGTTTCAGGTGTGTATAGTGTTTCCCCTTGTGACTCAGGAGACACTTGTTGTGGGTCAAGTGGTGGATGCTCAGACCGGTGTTGGTGTGATGAATGCGAACATTTATTTTGCTCAATCCCATATAGGAGTAGCGAGTAATTCAGAAGGTTACTTTTTATTGCGTACGACAGAGCGACATTCCAAGCAGCTATTAGTTTCCGCTATAGGTTATAAGCGTAAGAAGTTTGTAGTGGAGCCCGGTCAGTCGGTTGGAGTTCAGGTGGAGTTGGAGGTTGACAATGCTTTATTGCCCGAGATAGTAGCGATTCCCGGTGCAAATCCAGCTTGGGATTTACTTGAGCAAGTTCGATTGAAATCCTCCAGTAACAACATTCGTCTTCATAAGGACTGTTCCTTTGTGATGGATGAGAAGAATAGTTTGATGTTGAGTCAGTTGAGTGTTCGCACCTTGCGTCGCGGTCTTTGGAAATCGCTTCAAGCCGGTGCAGTTCAGGCGAGTGATTCCAGTTATTTCATTCCGCTTTATATGTCAGATAAAGAAGTGGAGGTGAGTGGTCGCAGTCAAGAAGAGCGTGTGTTGGCGTCGGATGGTTTGTTGCCAACAGATCAGATGGAAGCTATATTGTCTCCGTTGCAGGACATCCCTGATTTTTATCAGAACAGTGTGATGTTGTTTGGTAAGAATTTTATCAGTCCTTTGTCTTCCAATGGTAAGCGTTATTATCATTACTTTTTGATAGACAGTACGTCAAGGTCTGTAGGGAAGTCGTATCACATACGTTTTCGTCCGAAGCTGAAAGGTGTTTTGGCTTTTGAGGGTTCATTAACTATAGATTCCGCTCGGTGTGCTTTAGAGGCGATAGAAGTGAGTTTGCCTTCTGTGGTGAATATCAACTATGTGCGTGAGTATTCATTGCATCAGGAGTTTGATGTTCGAGCAAAAGTGCCACAACTTATGGAGAGTAGTCAGCGGGCTTTGTTGGATTATGCTATTGTGTTAGATACAGTGACACGTCAATATCCCTCCTTGTTGATAGAGAAGAAACTTTTGCTTCGAGATGGAGTGTCTTCGGGCTCAGTTTCGTCATTGACGTATGCAGAAAGCGTAGATCGTCAGGAGGCTCAGATGCGTTCAGCCTTAGACAGTCTGCATCAGACACCTTTAGTACGTTTTGCCCGTTGGGTGGCAGAGCCGTTTCTTACCAACTATTTGAATTTGTGGTATGTAGATTTAGGTCGATTAGTAGAAGTGATTCGTATCAATCCAGTGGAGCAGGTAGCTCTTGGTATTCCTTTTCGCACGTCAGAGCGTCTTTGTCGTTATGCCACGGTGGGTGGATATGGTATGTATGGTTTTCGAGACAAGGCTTGGAAGTGGGGGGCATATGTTCAGGCTAAGCTTCCAGTTGACCGATTGCATAGTGTTCGTATAGGGTTGCAGGATGACTATGTGCGTAGTGAGATGAATCATTTTGATTTGTTTAAGCGTGATAATGCTTCGGCAGCCGGTTATCAGAGTTTTCTCACATGTATTTCCCCAGCGGCTAATAGTGAGTTGAAGCCATTCAATTTTGAGCGTAAGCGTGAGGTTTCCATTCAATTTAGGAATGAATGGCATGAGGACTTTGAGAGTCGTTTGGGTTATTATGGCGGTAGGCGTCATTATGGAGATCCCAGATTAGGTTATGGTGGTACTCCCTTTTTCACTTATCACAGTGTATTGTTGACGGGAAGAATTTCTTTTGACGAGCGTTGTCATGATATTTATTTTCAACGTTTGTACATTCGTAATAATCTTCCTATTATCTCCATAGGATTAGAAGGAGGTTGTTATAAGACATCGAATCAGTATGTTCCGTATGGCAAAGCTCATTTAGCTGTGAAGCAATCGTTGGGTCTTGGCATAGCCGGTAGGTTGGATTATATGTTGGAAGGTGGTGTGGTGATAGGTAGTGTGCCGTACCCATTTTTAGAGATTATGCATGGTAATCAGACTTGGTCGTTTGATTCGTATAAGTTTTCTTTGATGAGTTATGGAGAGTTTGCTGCCGATCGTTATTTGACGCTTCATGCCCGTTGGAATGCCGGTGGTTTGTTATTTGATCGGATACCTTGGGTTAATCGGCTTAATTTGCGTGAGATGTTTTCGCTGAAGATGGCTTATGGAGGATTATCCGAGCGTCATTCATCAGTTTTGCCTTTACCAGAGGGGATGCATGCACCTCGTACACCCTATGTGGAGGTTGGTGTTGGGATAGGCAATATACTTCGTGTATTGAATGTAGAGTCGGTGTGGCGTCTTACGAATCGTCGTGATACAAATATGCCTTTGTGGGGAGTGAGATTTAGTCTTGCAATGGGGATGTAGAGTAAGGAGGAGATGTTAGTTATGCTCTATCAAAGAAAGTAACAACTGATGTTGGTTAAATGTGGTTAAAGGTTTTGTGCTGTCGTGGAAATTGGTTACTTTTGTCAGTTGGTTATATCGTAGTATTTATTTTATAAAAACAATAATGTTATGGATTTGGAATTGACTTCTCGTCAATATGATGAAGTGGCGAAGAATTGCCGGAAGGTATTTGCTCGTAAGTTGATGGATTATGGTGCATCTTGGCGTATTTTACGTCCAGCTTCTCTGACAGATCAGTTGTTTATTAAGGCAAAGCGAATCAGGAGTATAGAGATTACAGGAGAGAATCGTGTAGGAGATGATATTTATGGTGAATTGGGTGCGATAGTGAATTATGGTTTGGTAGGTTTGATTCAGTTGGAGGAAGGTTATTCCGATGTCATTGATATGAATGTAGAGACCGCTTTGGAGAAATATGATGCATTTTTTGCGGCAGCCAAGTCGTTGATGATGGACAAGAATCATGATTATGGTGAAGCATGGAGAGAGATGCGTACAGCATCTTATACAGATTTGATTTTGACCAAGTTGTGTCGTGTGAAGCAGATAGAGGATAATGATGGTGTGACTTTAATTTCGGAGGGGATTGATTCGAATTATTATGACATCATCAATTATGCGATGTTTGGTTTGATTCGTCATTTAGAGAGTAGTAAAACAGAAAAATAGAAAGATATATGGGTAAAAAGGTGGTTAGTATAGTGACTTTGATAGTTCGCACTTTATTGGGATGTGTATGTGTGTTTTCAGGATTTGTGAAGGCGATAGACCCCCTTGGCACGAACTATAAGATAGAGGATTATTTGAATGCTTTTGGCGGTGTGTTTGCTGAGTTTACATGGATTGCATTATCAGGAAGTATTTTGCTCTCGATGTTTGAGTTTTGTCTTGGTTGGAGTTTGATATTGAACTTACGTCCTCGTTTGATGAGTTGGTTGTCTTTGTTGATGATGTTGTTTATGACCCCTCTCACACTTTATATAGCATTGGAGAATCCAGTAAGTGATTGTGGTTGTTTTGGAGATGCTTTGGTGTTGGATAATTGGACAACGTTTTACAAGAATGTAGTGTTACTTTGCATGTCTTTGTGGCTTGTTGCAACTTGCAAGCGTGTGCGTCCTTGGTTTATGCCATGGGCAGAATGGTGTGGTATAGGTTTGTTTGCCTGTGTAAGCGTGGTATTGTCGTTTGTTTGCTTGCGTCATTTGCCGTTTATTGATTTTCGTCCTTACAAGGTAGGTACAGATATAGAAGCGAGCATGGAGATACCAGAGGGTGCTCCCGGCGATGAATATTTGATTACATTTGTGTATGAGAAAGAAGGTGTGAAGCAAGAGTTTACTTTGGAGAATTATCCGAAGGATGACAGTACTTGGGTATTTGTTGATCAAAAAACAGAATTGATTAGTAAGGGTTATGTTCCACCTATTCATGATTTTTCTATAACGACGAGTGATTTTGAAGATATTACTTATGATGTACTTGACTATGAGGGTTATACATTGCTTTATGTGATGTATGATTTAGAGAAGTCGAACAAGAAGTTCATGGGTGTTTTGAATGAGCTTTATGAGCGCAGTCAAGAAGTAGGTTGGCAGGTGTATGCCTTGACAGGTTCCGAAGAGTCAATTGTAGAATGGTTTGTGGGTGAGACAGGTGCAGGTTATCCTATTTGTGGAACAGATCCGATTACTCTCAAGACAATTGTGCGTGCAAATCCGGGTGTAGTGTTGATTAAGGATGGTGTGATTGTGGACAAATGGAATGCCCGTGACATTAAAGTGGAGAAGGTATTTGAAAAATATAATAACTAACTATTAGAAAAAGAAAGCGTATGAGAAAGAACATTGTGGCAGGTAACTGGAAAATGAACAAGACCCTGCAAGAAGGTGTGGCACTTGCCACAGAATTGAAAGAATTATTGAATGGTAGCACTCCAAATTGTGAGGTGGTGATAGGAACACCATTTATTCATTTGGCGAGTGTATCTGAATTATTGAAAGACAGTGTGATTAAAGTAGCTGCAGAAAACTGTGCAGATAAAGAAAGTGGTGCATATACCGGTGAGGTGAGTGCCAGTATGGTGAAGTCAACCGGTGCAGAATATTGCATTTTAGGTCATAGTGAACGTCGGGCATACTATCATGAGGATTATGCCATATTGAAAGAAAAAGTGCAATTGGCCCTTGCTAATGGTTTGCGTCCAATATTCTGTATAGGAGAAGTGAAGGAAGAACGTGAAGCCGGTAAACAAAACGAGGTGGTGAAAGCACAATTAGAAGGTTCAGTATTTGATTTATCAGCTGAAGATTTTGGTAAATTGGTGTTGGCATACGAGCCAGTTTGGGCTATTGGTACCGGATTGACAGCTACACCAGAGCAAGCCCAAGAGATTCATGCATATATTCGTGGTTTGATAGCAGAACGCTATGGCAAGGAAGTGGCAGAAGACTGCACTATTTTGTATGGTGGTAGTTGTAATGCGAAGAATGCAGCCGGTTTGTTTGCAAATCCTGATATTGATGGTGGTTTGATAGGAGGTGCATCCTTAAAAGCCGGAGACTTTAAGGCAATTATTGATGCTTTTTAGAAAGTAAGTGGATTTAATTTATAGGAATGAGGCGTGTCAAGGTGATTCCGGACACGCCTCATTTCATTTTGTTAAGCCTCTATATGGTCAAGATGATAGTTTCTTTTCCATATTTGTGCTATGTTTTTCAGGTATTAAAATAGAAAATGAATACTATTGCGGTGGTAAAAGTAGGTATAATATATCTATCAGGCAAATATTTTGTACAGAAAAATGATGTTTTGTAGCATTTAATCTACAAATCAGTCACATAGCTCATTACGTCCTTTCAAAGAGCATAAAAGAACTAATCAAAAATCATTTGATAACAGATATATCTAACAACAGATAATAGGGTAAAACAAATGGTGTTTATTTTTGTTAGTTTTACAAGAAAGCATTATTTTTGCCAAATACAATTAAAAGTATTCATTTAAAATAAATTTTTATCTTATGAAAAGTGTAAAAGGAACCCAAACAGAAAAGAATTTAATGACGTCATTTGCCGGCGAGAGCCAAGCTCGTATGCGTTATACATACTTTGCAAGTGTTGCCAAGAAAGAAGGTTATGAACAGATTGCAGCTATTTTTACCGAAACCGCAGACCAAGAAAAAGAACATGCTAAACGCATGTTTAAGTATTTAGAAGGAGGTATGTGTGAGATTACTGCTACTTTTCCTGCCGGTGTGATTGGTAAGACAACAGACAACTTATTGGCGGCAGCAAATGGCGAGTATGAAGAATGGTCGGACATGTATCCTCAATTTGCAGCAACAGCAAAGGCAGAAGGATTTCCTGAAATTGCAGCCATGTATGAAATGATTTCGGTTGCAGAAAAAGGTCATGAAGAACGCTATCGCAAGTTGTTGGAGAACGTAGAGACTAAGAAGATCTTTGAAAAAGAAGGAGAAGTGATTTGGCAATGTCGCAATTGTGGATATATTCACAAGGGTAAGGCGGCTCCAGAAGTATGTCCAGCTTGTTTGCATCCACAAGCATACTTTGAAGTAAAGAAAGAAAATTATTAAATGACCAAACATTGTGATTTTATGAAAGCCAATCGACTTAGCGATCGGATATTTCATGTATATGCTAACGACAGACGTAAGTCGTTGTTTGAGAACATGTGGCCACTCCCATCGGGAGTGGCTTACAATTGCTACTTAATCAATGATGAAAAAACAGCATTGCTTGACACAGTGGAGTTGGGTAGTGTGGATGATTTTTTAGGGGTAGTAAAAGACTCACTGGGTGGCAAGACCCTTGATTACCTTATCATAAACCACATGGAGCCAGACCACTCCGGTGAGATAGGTAATGTGCTTAAGGCTTATCCGGGTGTAACTGTTGTGGGTAATAAGTTTACAAAGAAGATATTGAATCATTATTATGGTGAGGGCTTTTCTTTCTTAGAAGTGAAGGACGGAGATGAACTTGCATTAGGTTATCATTGTCTTCAATTTGTGTTCACCCCTATGGTGCATTGGCCGGAGTCAATGATGGCTTATGACCAAACCGAGCACATACTCTTTGCTCAAGATGCATTTGGTTCGTTTGGTACCCTTGATGGTAATGTATTTGACGACGAGATTGACTTGAGTGTGTATGAGCAAGAAATGCGTCGTTATTATGCAAACATTGTGGGAAGATATAGTCAACATGTGGGTAAGGCTCTTGGCAAATTAGTAGATAAGTCAATCAGCATGATATGTCCGTTACATGGAGTAATATGGCGTAAGAATGTTGCACATGCTGTCAGTTTGTATGACCGCTGGAGTCGGTGTGAGGCAGATGAAAGTGTGATGATAGTGTATGCATCGATGTATCATAACACTGAGGCTATTGCCGATTATATTGCTTATCAATTATCACAGTTGGGTGTGAAGAATATTCGGGTTTTTGATGTGTCAAAAACTCATGTGTCCTATCTTCTCAGCGAGGCATGGCGTTGTAAGTCAATTGTATTAGGAAGTTGCGCCTACAATGCAGGTATGCATCCGATGATGGAGTTATTCTGTCAAGAGCTCAAACATAGCGGTCTCAAGAACAGGCAATTGGCTTTGTTTGGTTCTTATAGTTGGGGAGGTGGAGGTTTGAAGGCTTTAAAAGAACACTGCTCTACGCTCGGATGGGAAGAGTCGGGCGCTCCTCTTGAAATACAAGGCAAACCCAATGCAGAGAAGCTTCAAGTCTTTGATTCGTTTGTTCAATCAATTTACTCTACGTTAAAGTAATAACAATACATTCAATCTAGATGGAAAAAACAAATCGTGTCAGTTTTGGCAGTAAATTAGGTTTTTTAGCAGCTGCTGTAGGTTCAGCTGTAGGCTTGGGTAATATATGGCGTTTTCCTTATGAATTAGGTCAGAACGGAGGGTTTGCCTTTTTGATTGTTTATCTTCTTTGTGCCTTTTTGATAGGTTGGCCTTTAATGTTGTCGGAATTTGCTGTTGGTCGTATGGGTCAGTCTAATGTAGCCGGTACATTTATCAAGATTACCGGTACGAGACGTTGGTCCTGGATAGGGGTTATGGGGGCTGTGTGTGTATTGCTTGTAATAGGTTTTTATGCTGTGGTTTGTGGATGGTCTTTGGAATACATTTATCAAGCCATCAGTAATCAATTTTCCGGTCAGACTCCGCAAGATTTGTCAGAGAGTTTTACTATTTTTACCACCGGTACATGGCGTCCCATCCTCTGGTTGGTGATATTCTTGATTATTAACTGTGCCATCGTGGTGGGTGGAGTGCAAGAGGGTATTGAGAAGACCTCTAAGGTTTTGATGCCATTCTTGTTCACTATCATTGTAGTGTTATGTATTCGTTCTATCACTTTACCAGGAGGTTTAGAAGGTTTGAAATTCTTATTTACCCCCGACTTTAGCAAGATTACTCCAAGTGTTATCCTCAGCGCTATGGGCCAAGCCTTTTTCTCTCTTAGTCTTGGCATGGGTTGTATGTTGACTTATGGTTCATATATGCGTAAGGAGAACAACTTGGGAAAGACAGCTTTTCAGGTTGTAGGTATGGACTCTTTAATTTCTGTTTTGTGTGCCATGACTATATTTCCAGCAGTTTTTGCGCTTGGTATTGATCCTGCCAAGGGGCCGGAATTAGTGTTTATTACGCTTCCAAACGTGTTTAATCACATTCCGGGGGGATATTTTTGGGGCATCTTGTTTTTTATTCTGCTTGCCATTGCTGCCCTTACATCCACAATTTCCATGTTGGAGGTGATAACAGCTTATGTTAGTGAGCAATGGAATATAAACCGTAAAGCAACAACTATTGGCACCACACTTGTCATAATGTTGTTGGCTATTGGCTGCTCATTGTCATTGGGTGTGTGGAGTGATTTCACCATTTTAGGATTTAATTTGTTTGACTTTTTTGACAACTTTACCGCCAAGATATTGATGCCAATAGGTGGCGTTGCTATTTCCATCTTTTTTGGCTGGGTGGTTGATCGTAAGAGTAGGGAGGCCGAACTCACTAATGGAGGAGTTCTTCAATTGAAATATCTAAAGTTATATACATTCCTACTTAAATACATTGTTCCTTTTGCGATTTTGGCAGTGTTTATTGATCAATTGCTTCGATAAGTACCGATTTTAGAGATATCCAAAGGCTGAATCTTTTTTGAGGTTCAGCCTTTGTTGTTTTTAATAAGGATGGTTTAATAAGAAGTAATATATGCCATTTTCCCATTCAACCTATATTTTTCCAAGCAAAAGTTAATGTGCCAATTTGCAAAAAAAAGCAGACAAGAGTGTTCATAAATAAGTTCTTATCCGACAAAATGTCCGATTATGACAGAATCCGACACATGGCACACCATTTGCCATCAACTAAATGTGTCAATAAAAAGACGCAATAGAAAAATAGAATAATAACAAATAAAAAAATAAGACAATGGGAAAAATTATTGGTATAGACTTAGGAACTACTAATTCATGCGTAGCCGTAATGGAAGGTAATGAACCAGTGGTTGTAACTAACAGTGAAGGAAAAAGAACAACACCTTCAGTAGTAGGCTTTATTGAAGGAGGCGAAAGAAAAGTAGGTGACCCTGCTAAACGTCAAGCTATCACTAATCCACACAAAACTATTTACTCTATCAAACGCTTTATGGGAGAAACCTATGATCGTTTGAACAAAGAAATTGAAAGAGTGCCTTACAAAGTAGTACGTGGCGACAATAACACACCACGTGTTGACATTGATGGTCGCCTCTACACCCCACAAGAAATTTCTGCTATTATCTTGCAAAAGATGAAAAAGACAGCAGAAGACTACCTTGGACAAGAAGTGACAGAAGCTGTTATCACTGTGCCAGCATATTTTAACGATGCACAACGTCAAGCAACTAAAGAAGCCGGAGAAATTGCCGGATTGAACGTAAGACGTATTGTCAACGAACCAACAGCAGCAGCACTTGCCTACGGTCTTGATAAGAGCAATAAAGATATGAAAATTGTTGTATTTGACTGTGGTGGTGGTACACATGACGTGTCTGTGCTTGAATTGGGTGATGGTGTATTTGAAGTGAAATCAACTGATGGAGACACCCACCTTGGAGGAGATGACTTTGACCACAGAATTATTGATTGGCTTGTGCAAGAGTTTAAAGACGAAAACGGTGGAGTGGACTTGAGTAAAGACCCAATGGCGCTTCAACGATTAAAAGAAGCTGCTGAAAAGGCAAAAATTGAACTTTCTAACACCACCAGTTCAGAAATCAATTTGCCATATATCATGCCGGTTGATGGAATGCCTAAACACTTGGTGAGAACACTTACACGTGCTAAGTTTGAACAACTTGTGGATGACCTTATCCAACGCACTATTGAGCCATGTCGTACAGCGCTCAGAAACGCAGGCCTTTCTACATCTGATATTGATGAAATAATCCTTGTAGGTGGATCAACCCGTATTCCAGCTATTCAAGCAGCAGTAGAAAAATTCTTCGGTAAAGCACCATCTAAGGGTGTAAACCCTGATGAAGTAGTAGCCATCGGTGCGGCTATCCAAGGAGGTGTACTCACAGGCGAAGTAAAAGACGTGCTCTTGCTTGACGTGACTCCACTTTCACTTGGTATAGAAACCATGGGAGGCGTGATGACAAAACTCATCGAAGCTAACACAACCATTCCTACCAAGAAATCAGAAACCTTTACTACAGCAGTTGACAATCAACCTTCCGTAGAAATACATGTGTTGCAAGGCGAACGTTCTATGGCAAAAGACAATAAGACTATCGGACGTTTCCACCTTGACGGAATCATGCCGGCACGTCGTGGAGAACCACAAATTGAAGTAACATTTGACATTGACGCAAACGGTATCTTGAATGTATCAGCCAAAGACAAAGCAACCGGTAAAGAACAAAAGATACGTATTGAAGCTTCCAGTGGATTGAGTGATGAAGAAATCAAACGCATGAAAGCAGAAGCAGAAGCTAATGCTGAAGCAGACAAGAAAGAAAAAGAACGCGTTGATAAAATCAACCAAGCCGACAGTATGATTTTCCAAACAGAAAAACAACTGAAAGAAATTGGTGATAAGATTCCGGCTGACAAGAAAGCACCTATCGAAGCAGCACTTGAAAAGCTCAAAGAAGCTCACAAGTCACAAGACATCGCTGCTATTGATGCTGCAATGAATGACCTCAACAATGCATTCCAGGCTGCAAGCCAAGAAATGTACAATGCACAAAACGCACAAGCAGGTCAACAAAATGCCGACTTCTCACAACAACAATCACAAAACACCAATAAAGGTGACGATGTGACCGACGTTGATTTCGAGGAGGTGAAGTAACAAGCTAAAATAGTTGATTCAATCTTTGAAAAGGTGTAACAAAATCCTTGCTACACCTTTTCTTTTTCCTCTTTACCGTTTTAAATGATGCAATTACACTTTTCACATACTATTCAATCTGTTGCTCACTATATCGTCAATAAGATGCCGATAGAGTTGAGCCCTAACATGGCTTTTTGTGAGGAATGTGAAGATGAAAACGGCGAAGAGGTTGATTTGTTGCTTATTAAAATAAGTGATGGCAATAAACGGAAGGTTCAACGGCTTATCGATCATGAAATCAAGCCTTTGTGTAATAAAGATATTCCGGGATTTATAAAGACTATCTATGCCGACTATGATGAGCAACATTCAGTTTACTACATTGTTTATGAGCATTCTGTCTTGCTTGATAATTTGTCAGAGACTTCACTTGGCATCACAGATGTAATCCAAATAGCAGAAGGATTGAATCATTTCAAGAAAAGCAACAATTCACATACATTCTTGATTGCGCCATCTTATATGGCGGTTGGTCAGGACGAGAAAGTCAAGTTGCGTTTTGCACGTCTCTTTAGTATATTTGCGGAGGAACAACTTTTAGAAGACAAGTATTTGTCACCCGAACTTCGTGATTATCTTAAAGACAAGTTAATAAAGCCCGCCCCACAAATTCAAAGCGATATTTATTCACTGATTATGGCATTCCAACCATTTTTGGATAAATATCAGGGGACTAAATATCAATCCCTCATTCAAGAAATTATAACCAAAGGTCTACAGGAGGATCGCCGAAAGCGTTTTTCCAAATATTCTGAATTGATAGACCTACTTCAGCAATTACCATCTTTACATTCCGACTCTCCCATCATTCAGGTGGTCACTAATCCAGAGTATGAGAAGGATTTTGAGCCAATAATAAGGTCGATGAATTATCGCACATGGATGTGGGTAGAGCCTAAACGTTCAAAAGCGAAAAGAGAAATCACTGGTCTTTTTACTACTGATGCATATTGTGGACGTTTTTTTGTCAATGAGGAAGGTTACATCTTTATTCCTTATACAGCATGTAATCAAGAGAAAGATGAGCGACTTGTTCAAAGAGAAGATGCCTTTCTTGCGAAGTTTCAGTTCTCACTAGAAGAGTGTGAAGACACTTATAATTGTAGTATATTTTTTAAAGAAAAGTTTGAGCAGATCAATCATTTAGCAGCTTTACACACTACTCGAAACAATGAATTGACTACATGGCAGAAACTTCCTGAAGCAGAAAAGGAATTTGTTGAAGCCAATGCATTCAAGGTTATCTATGATAAGCGTGAATTATCCTCTGATGGCAATCGAATTGTCTTTACATTGTCTGAAAACACCAAGTCTTGGGGTGAAATAAAGGAGATAAAAAACATGAAAAAAATTGGATTTATCGATTATTTGGATTCAAGAATTAATACAAAGAGAGGATGCCGCATGGATCCTGACAATCCACCACTTTGCATGATGTATCATCAGGTTTTAGATGCTTGGATGAATGAATTGAATGAAACCACAGAAAAAAGACGTGAAAATCGTCAAACTGAGACTCCATTATGTCAGGGCTATCTGAATTATATAGAGGATGTTTGGGATAAGATTGAGATATCAGATAATTATGTCAATTGGATAAATAAGACTTTTGAATCCCATATTGAAGCAGAACTGTCAGCATATTTGGAAAGGGCTAAAAAATACGGCAAAAAATTGAAAGGTAAACGGCTTGCTACAGTCAAAGAAAATTTTGGGCCATATCCTAAAATGAAAGAACTTATTCATGTTTGGATTCGTTCGCATATTCAATTGCAGCCATGCAGCACAAACACAAAAGATAGACTTGAAGACATATTGAATGGCAGAATAACTGTGGAAGATATCGTTTATATTCAAGATGAA
>CALGCU010000008.1 GCA_937886455.1 uncultured Bacteroidales bacterium
ATAAATAAATTTATTTTAAATAATCAAGGCAGCGGTTCAGCATAAAAAATAAGCAAGCTTATTTTATTCTGCGTTCACCTTGCACTGTTATTGACATTTAGATAAACTTTTCACGTTCGGGATTACAAGCAAGCTTGTACTCCGCTCACTTACTCAAAGTTTTAGTCAATTCTATAAATACCTCGCTACGCCCCCTACTTAGGGCGACAGTGCTTTTTTAGTTAGTATTGGATAGGGATGTTTATTATAAATATATTCTATAAATACTTCGCTATTTTATAATCATTTTTTCAAATTGGTTTCCTACTTGCAGTACATATACTCCGGTTGCGGGTACGGTGATTTCGGTGTAGTTTTCTGCACGTTGTTGGGTCATCACACGTCCTGTCATGTCATACAGGCGTACATCACCGGCCATTCCCTCAATGATGATGCGTTGTCCCTCTGTGCGCACCAAGTAGTGTGCTTGCGTTTGCTGCAAGTCGGTAGGATTACCACCCGGCAACTTCATGCCAAAGCGCAAAGCAAAACGCTCATTGTTCACTCCTGCTTCTGCTGTGAAGGTATATCCCTCTTTGCTTAGGTCGGTGTAAGTGCCGTTTTCACTATCATAGAGCAGTGCATCTGTGCTGTAAAGTCCTTGTTCCAGTGAGAGGGTGTATTCCCCTTCAGCAGGAATGCTCAGGGTGAGTGGCAACACAGTGGTTGTATCGCTCAGATGGTTGGCTGCAAGGTTCCAGTTGCCTTCTTGCGTATAGATACGTGCCACAGAAGTAGAACCAATCTTTTCCAAGTCATTGCCGATGCTGTAGTCGTGATTACCCTTTTCTGAGAGGGTGATGAATGTTTGGTCTCTATTTTCACCATTTTCAGCAAGTACCACTTTATATTGCTTGTCCGCTTTTTTAGCCACACGTCTTGGCGCAGCCGCAGGGTTGGGTGTGTTTTGAGTATATTGACTCCAGTTAATGGTTCCTGCAAATTGAACAAAATATGAATAGAAATGTTGGTATTTGAAAGTTTTTCCATTCACTACCTGATAACTATCTTTCACACCTTGCCACTCATACAAAAAGTTAGGTGCTTGATTTTCTTCATATCCTACCCAGCCCTGATTTTTTTCTGTATATGCTTCCATATCCACCTGTTGATAACCCGGAATACCTATTACATTCCAGTGACTATCCAGTGGTTCCCGGTCTTCGATAGATTGCACTCTGCAGAGATGTTCCGGCACTGTACAGGTCATGTTGATATCCGATTGTGAAAGAATAAAGTTCTCTGCTGTACTTGGGAAATACAAACGCAAGAGTGACTTTGTAGTTTGATCATTATCCAATTTAATTTCTCTAAAATCACTTTCTTTCAAATTGAGTGATAGTACATATCCTCTGTTGGGTTCAAGGGTAGCCGTATTGCTTTGTTTCATATTTGCCCAGAAGGTTTCAATCTCCGGACGGAATCCGAACTCGGCACGCTTGTCGCCACGATAGCGTTGTACCACCCATTTGGTGCCATAACCCTCAATGCCGAAGACATCTTTCAGTTTACATTCAAACGGAACACTGAACCAGAAGATTTTCGTTTTATTATTGTAAATCACTTCGTCTCTGGTAAGTTCCAATACAAAGTAAAGTCGGTTGAGGTTGCTGATTTTGTCATTCACAGTCTTCATGTTAATGGTAGAAGCATCCTTATTATCCACGCGTACCACCAACATATCCGCATCAATTTTAAGTTCACCATTGTTATGGTCAAGATCACCCGGCAGCCATCCGCATATCATACGGTTTTTCTTAAAGTCATAGATTACGCGAATAGTGTGATTGCCTGTGCTACTATTATTTCCCAATAGTTTTACGTCATCTCTTAAGATGTAAGGATTTCCAGAATCAACATTTCCGTGTTTAGCCCTAACGTCAGCGATTTGTCCCCTCTCAACTTCGGTAGTTACCTCATATACCCAGTTACTGATGTCCCCAAATGTGATTCCTTTGGAGAAGTCAGCATTATTGATTACCAATCGCAAGAAGTCAGCATTATTACTACTACCTCCCAAGAATGCTCTGTCAAATTCATTGGTTTCGTTGTTGTAACTAAAGCGTACACTCGCATTAGAAATGTTGTAATTGTTTAACTCTGTAGATAAACTCATGCTATAATCAGTCGCTATTCTTGCCTTAACGTTAGTGTTGTTGTTTGTGTATTGTACCCAATAATGGTTAAAAGTTTCATCCTCATATTTGTTGAAATGAGTGAATGCATGACTCGCTTGTTTATAGGAATTCCATCCACCAGGAGCCATGTCGGTTCGGATGTAGAAATCTCCCTCATGCAAGAAATAATCACCCGTGAAGTTTGCCTCATGATTACCTCCCTCATTGGTTTGCTTTATCACAAAGTTATATACCGAAGTAGCACCCACAGTGATATCGGATAATGTTGCCACTGGTGTCCATGTTTTACTATTTCCTTGTATATCTGAGCATCTATATAGTAGCACCTTTGGATGTTTATCTTTACGCACGAAGAAACTGATGGTATCAAGACGGCTACCCTCATTACATTTTTTGATAATACGCTCTTCCTTGTGATGTCCATCATTAGCATATGTGTCGTCTGTGTACCATAATTGATAATCGCCTACACTCAATGGGTAATCTACTGACAATATCACTTTACCATCACCTAGATATATATGAAAGGTGTAGTCGCCTGCAGTAGTAGTGGTTATCTTAGTATTATCGTATTGAGTTGCTTGACTTTCTTCATATATAAAATTCAAATTCGTACACTTGTCTTGAGTGATTGTACCATTATAAGCAAACCATTGGTTTTTATCATTGTCTTCCCAATCCTTTACCCATACATAGTTCTTTAGCTTGAACTCATATGTTTTATTAGCGTCCAAATGTTTAGTAATGCTGAATGTATATCCGCCTGGGCTTTCTGTTACAAATTTATTGCCATGGGTTTCCCATTCACTATGTTCAAGGTCGTCATTTGGTATAGTACCAGGCATCTGGTATCCAGACTCGGTAGAATTATACTTCATCCAAAGACCTTTGTTATAATACTTCATCTTTTGCGCAGCCTTAACATCTTCCTTCTCTGGCTTTTGTTCTTTTTTGATTAGAGGCACAAACAATGTCAGATTTTTCTTGTGGTCACCACGATAAACAGCTTCTGCATCATAGAATCCATCCTTGTGAGTTGACAAATCTTTGTTACTAAAGGCAATATAATTCCTATTGGCATTATTCTCTTGAGTATAATTATTTGATATCTTATTCTTAAATATACATCAAAAACAATTACTGGTAAATATATTCCTAATGAAAATGCTAATATCGATATTACAATTAGATTTCCAGGTACATATTTTTTAACATAATTGACTGATAAATATGTTATTAAGATTATAGCTACGATTATTACTATTATATTATCAATTATCATCTACCCATCCTCCGCACAGGTATTATATAACATTTTTTGTCAACTTTCAAGCTTATAAGACATATTAACTCTAATTTTTTGACTCTCATTGACTAATTTAATATAATAAGGTATAATAATCATTATAAAAAGATTTAATTTAACCATTTCACTTTTAAACTCACGAAATTTCACTAGCCTCCTTTCATCTAATCAAACTT
>CALGCU010000009.1 GCA_937886455.1 uncultured Bacteroidales bacterium
GGTTACACTTGACCAAAAACTTAATGTGGTGGTACTTGAAGTGGACAACGACGAAAAGAAACGTATCGCTTTGGGCTTGAAACAACTCACTCCTCACCCATGGGACGCTTTGAATGCTGACCTTAAAGTAGGTGACAAAGTAACTGGTAAAGTGGTTGTAATGGCTGACTACGGTGCATTCGTTGAAATCGCTCCGGGAGTTGAAGGACTTATCCACGTTTCTGAAATGAGTTGGTCACAACACTTGCGCTCTGCTCAAGACTTCCTCAAAGTGGGTGACGAAGTTGAAGCTGTTGTGTTGACACTCGACCGCGAAGAACGCAAAATGTCTTTGGGTATCAAACAACTCAAAGCTGACCCATGGGAAACTGTTGAAACTAAATATGCAGTAGGTACTCAACACAACGCTAAAGTACGCAACTTCACCAACTTTGGTGTGTTCGTGGAAATTGAAGAAGGTGTTGACGGACTTATCCACATCTCTGACCTCTCTTGGACTAAGAAAATCAAACACCCATCTGAATTTACTCAAATTGGTGCTGAAATTGAAGTACAAGTGCTTGAAATCGACAAGGAAAACCGTCGTTTGAGCCTCGGCCACAAACAATTGGAAGAAAATCCATGGGATGTACTCGAAACAACATTCACTGTAGATAGCATTCACGAAGGTACTATCGCTGAAATCATGGATAAAGGTGCTGTGATCACATTGCCTTACGGAGTAGAAGGATTCGCTCCTGTAAAACAATTGGTGAAAGAAGATGGATCACAAGCTAAAGCAGGTGAAACTGTTGCTTTCAAAGTAACTGAATTCAACAAAGATGCTAAACGCATCGTTCTTTCTCACACTCGTACCTACGATGATAAGAAAGAAGAAGTTGAACAACCTAAAAAACGTCGCACCAAAAAAGAAGAGCACGTAGCTACTCCTGTTTTGGAAAAAACTACATTAGGTGACCTCCAAACACTTTCTGAATTGAAAGAACAAATGGATGCTGCTGCTTTGGAAAAATTAGCTGCTAAAGAAGAAAAGAAAGCTGCTAAAAAAACCGCTAAAAAAGCTGAAGAAGCACAAGAAACTGAATCAGCTGAATAAGCCACTGTCAGATTCTAAATAAGCAAGAGGGTGTGTCAATTTGTTTTGACACACCCTCTCTTGTTATCCCCGTTATCATACCGTTACCATTATATAGGAGTAAGGTAGAAGTAAGATACAAAGCAAGTATAAATTTACCATACTTCCGCAACTCTCATTCTTGCAACTTCTCTCTCCTTATACTATCTTTGAATAAGATATACGGCACTCGCTGTGAGAAATATTCAAGCAAACTTCATATTTCTCGCTCATTTGTATTTATCTTTGCATGTATCCCAATATAGACTGCACATCAGCATAAAAAATAAATCAATTTATTTTGTTCTGCTTTCGCTTTACACTATCTTTGTAAAAGATTGTAAAAATAGGTTGATGAAGGAGGTGGCATGCTGAAATATCAAATACCAACTTGGATGCAAAGGTGCTATAGAGGAGTTACATGGAGAAGGAAAACTACTCAAAAAGTAATCTATATCACCTTTGATGATGGTTGTGTACCGGAAGTAACACCGAAAGTGCTAAAGGTGTTGAATGAAAAAGGCGTCAAAGCTACGTTTTTCTGTGTGGGGGACAATGTGCGAAAATACCCGAATTTGTTTGAACAAATCAAATCGGAAGGACACAGAGTTGGAAACCACACCTACAACCACTTAAAAGGAATAAAAACTCCCTTAAAAACCTATTTGGATAATGTACACTTAGCTAATATGTTAATAGAAAGCAACTTGTTTAGACCCCCTTATGGAAAAATGACTAATCAACAAAAAAAGTTGCTGGCTAAAGATTATGAAATCGTATTGTGGGATGTACTGACCAATGATTATGACCCAAGAGTGACTCTGGAAGAGTTGATATACCAAACACAGAGACACACAAGGAATGGATCGGTTATTGTCTTTCACGACTCCATCAAAGCAGCAGAACGAATGTTACCAGCACTGCCCAAATTGATTGATATATGGAAAGAACAAGGTTACGCATTTGAGACATTGTAAAGGAATGAAAGAAGATTTTCTATATTACATCTGGGAACAAAAATTGTTTGCTTCTTTACCCCAAACAACTACTGACGGAACTACTGTTGAAGTGATAGATGTGGGCAAAAGAAATAATTTGTCGGGACCGGACTTTTTCAACGCTAAAGTGCGTATAGGAGACACTATGTGGGTGGGAAATGTAGAAATGCACTGCAAAGCATCGGATTGGTATAAACACGACCATCAAAATGACCCTTCCTACGACAATGTAATTCTGCATGTCATCATGGAGAATGACCTAAATGTAATGAGAGCAAGTGGAGAACCTCTTCCACAAATGCTAATTAAGTGGCCTGAATGGTTGGAAGGCAACTACAAAGAACTCTCAATGGCTAAACCGCCTATTCATTGCCAGAAAAAAGTAGGACTCATTCCTGAAATCTTCATCACGGACTGGAAAAACAGATTGGTCATTGAAAGATGGCAACTCAAACATGACACCATTGAGCAAATGCTCCAACAAAATGCAAATAATTGGGAGGAAACATTCTATTGGATGATGGCACGTAATTTTGGCTTTCACACCAATAGTCTGCCCTTTGAATGGACAGCACGCTCACTACCACTATTGTACATTGCCAAACACAAAAATAGTTTGACACAGATAGAAGCCATGTTGTATGGACAAGCCGGACTCCTCCCCACAACGCCTCAAGATGATTATTCTGAAAAACTTATCAGAGAATACACTTTCTTAAAAAACAAGTTTAACCTAATACCAATCAAGCAAGGTATATGGAAAAAAGGAGGAGTCAGACCTGCTAATTCTCCCTATGTACGGGTGGCACAATTTGCTGCTCTATTACATCAATCTAGCAAACTGTTTTCCAAGATATTGGAAATTGATAAAGTACAAGACTTTTACGACTTGTTTCAAGTACAACCATCTGACTACTGGAAAATACACACGCAATTTGGCACAGAAGGAAAAGAAAGCAAAAAGATATTGGGAAAAAGTTCGATTGATACCATCTTGATTAACACTGTTTTTCCTACTCTGTTTGTATATGGCAGGAGTAGAGACAACGAAAATATCACTGAAAGAGCAATTGACTTCCTACAAAAACTACCGGCTGAAAGAAATAACATTATTGATAAATGGGAAGAAGCTGGCATAAAGGCTAAAAACGCATTTGATACACAAGCTTTGTTGCAGTTGTGGCATTGTTATTGCAACGAAAAAAACTGCCTGAGATGTAGAATTGGACATCAACTACTCACACGCAAATAAAAAAGAAATGAAGAAGAATACTTGGCATAGTTACTTTCGCATCATAGCGCTAATCCTTATAGCATGGACGGTACGTTCATGTGCCAATAGAGGACAAGGTCCACAAGGAGGGCCTAAGGATACAACACCACCAAAAGTGCTTAAAGAAATACCGGAAAATGGTGCATTAAACTATCGAGCCAAGCAAATTGAGGTGGATTTTGATGAATTGATATTGACCGACAAAGTAATGGACAATGTGGTAATTTCACCTCCCCAACTAAAACTACCAGACATCAAAACAAGAGGAAAGAAACTATTGGTGGTGTTTAATGAGGAACTGAAAGATAGTACCACTTATACGATACAATTTGGGAATGCTATTGTGGATAACAACGAAAAGAATCCGCTTCCCAACTACACATTTGCATTCTCTACCGGTGATGTAATCGACTCCCTACAGATAACAGGCCATGTACTGGAAGCGGAGAACCTAAATCCGGTGTTAGGTGTTTACGCAGGAATTCATCATGTCGGCGACTCCCTCATCATGAAGCAACCTTTTATGCGTGTGGCCAAAACAGACTCCGCTGGAGGATTTGCCATCAAGAATATAAGACAAGGAAACTATTCTGTTTATGCACTCACCGACAATAGCAGAGACTATATCTATCAACAGGGGGAAGGTATGGCATTCACCGATTCCATAATTACTCCAAGTGTGTACAATGAATGGAGAAATGACACCGTGTGGACTGACTCTGCAACTGTTGATACCATTAAACGAGTATTAACACCTATCTATGCTCCTAATGACGTGATATTATATCACTTCAAAAGCAATAAGAGTCATCGCCAATTCATGAAATACGACCGTAAAGAACAACACTATTTTACTTTGTACTTTAGTGCGCCGTCAGATAGTACTCCCACTATCACACCTCTCACTCATGATTGGACAGCAGCCATGATGATGCAATGTAATGCAACGAATGACACCCTCACATGTTGGCTCACTGATTCATTAGTGATAGGTATGGACTCATTGGAGTTTCTGCTCACATACCAAAAGACTGATTCTGTGTACAACCTTTATGAACAGACTGACACCATGCAAGTGGTGTACAGAAAACCACGTTCATCTAAGAAACAATCAGCAACAGATAATCAAGCTAAATTCTTAAAGCTCACACATAATGCAACTAACTCATTTGAGATATATGATGACTTAAAGATTTATGCTTCTACTCCCATAAGTCAAATTGTGGATAGCATGATACACTTCTATGTAATGAAAGACACGGTGGCTATACCACAACCTATGACCTTGAAGACTTATGATAGTTCACAAATGGTATTCGGCTTTTCACATAAATGGACACCTGACACACATTATCGTCTGGACATTGACTCTGCAGCATGGACAGATATATATGGAGTCCAAATAGAAAAGACTACTCTCAAATGGAAGACAAGACCCTTAGAAGATTATGCTAATATGGTGGTGAAAATAACACCATTTGACTCATTAGCTGTATTGCAATTATTGTCGCCTAAAGATGAGGTGGTAAGGCAAAAACCTGCATTACCTGAAGGAACTACTTTTGAGAATATACGACCAGGAGACTACTACCTACGTCTGTTCATTGACTCTAATCACGACATGAAATGGACAAGTGGTAGTTATGAAGAAAAACTACAACCTGAAAAAGTGATATATTCGCCTAAGAAAATGACATTAAGAGCAAATTGGGACTTTGAAGAAGTATGGGACACTGAGGAATTTCCTGTATTGAAACAAAAACCCAAAGAACTACAACAAATAAAAGGAACGAAAAAAAGGTAAGTCTTTAACTATGTAAGACTATCTGATAAAACAGATTAGTTATGGATGGACAAAACATACTCAACTTCTTGCGACAACTGATTGTGAATAACAATCGTGAATGGTTTGCTCAAAACAAAGAATGGTATAATGACGTGAAAGCAGAGTTTGAGAGCATGGGGGAAGTACTCATTAGACGCATAGGAGAGTTTGATCCGGATGTACGCTTTCTAAAAGCCAAAGACTGCATATTTCGCATCTATCGTGATACTCGTTTCTCCATAGATAAGACTCCCTATAAAGATCACATGGGCATATTCATTGCAGCTAATGGTGGGCGTAAAAGCTACAGAGGAGGCTATTATTTTCATATACAGCCCGACGGGCAATCCATGTTGGCTGGCGGTGTGTGGTGTCCCACATCGGAATTACTTAAAGAGTTACGCCAAAGTGTGTATGACAATATTGATGAACTACTGGAAATTATCAATCAACCTACGTTTAAGGCTTATTATCCATCTTTCTGGGAGACTGAAAAACTAAAGACAGTGCCAAGAGGATTCCCAAAAGATTTTGAGTATGCAGAGTTGCTTAAGTTGAAACACTACATGGTGGAACACTATCTCACAGACAAGGAAGTACAACAAACTGACATTATTGATAAGGCTGTTGAAGGATTCAGGATTATGCAACCATTGAATGCGTTTTTAAATTATACGGTGGATGAAGTAATGCCCTATAATCATAGAGGCGAGAATCGATAAGAATTATAGATACAAGTATATAGTAGATGTAAGAACATAAATAACAACTTATAAATATATAAAAAGATGATTTTAGACAAACTTAGTAATGCAGCTCTTTATGAGCAAGTAAACCCACGCTTTGCAGCGGCGTTTAAGTTTTTAAATGAGAATGACCTATTGAATCTGCCCGCTGGCAAAGTACATTTAGAAGGTGATAATCTATTTGTGAACATTCTTGACTTCCAAGGTAAAGAAGAAAAGGATGCCAAAATGGAAACACACAATGACTATATTGATATTCAAATTCCTATCAACGGAACAGAAACAATGGGTTGGACTCCTACTGTAGATTTAAATGAAGTTACCCATCCCTATAATCCGGAAAAAGATGTTACTTTCTTTGCTGATAAAGCAGTTAACATGCTCACAGTAGAAGCAGGTACAATGGCAATCTTTTTCCCTGAGGACGGACATCAACCGGGTATTGCTCCTGGTAAGTCTTACAGAAAGATTATTGTCAAAGTAAGAGTTTAATTGATTTATTTTAATATATGAAAACATTACCTCTCATCAAATCTGACCCATGGCTTAAGCCCTTCAAAGAAGCTATTAAAGGTCGTTATCAATTTGCTTATGACACAGAAAAAAGATTAGTTGGCACCGGCACTTTGAGCGACTTTGCATGTGGGCATCTTTATTTTGGATTACACAAGACAGAAGAAGGGTGGTGCTTTAGAGAATGGGCACCAAATGCTACTGCCATCTTCCTAATTGGCGACTTCAATCAATGGAAGAAGCAGTCCGAATATGCCCTTGCTAACATTGGCAATGGGGTCTGGGAAATAAAACTTCCAGAAGACGCACTGCAACATCAACAATTGTATAAGATGTTAGTGGAATGGAATGGCGGATCAGGTGAGAGAATCCCTGCTTGGGCTACTCGAGTAGTGCAAGATGAGCATACTAAAATCTTCTCTGCACAAGTGTGGAACCCGCAGAAAAAGTTTGTTTTCAAGAAAAAGCGTTTTAAGCCTACCACAGACCCTTTACTCATTTACGAAGCACATATCGGAATGTCAAGTAATGAAGAGAAGGTGGCTACCTATGAAGAATTCAGGCTTAATGTTTTGCCAAGAATCAAAAAAGGAGGTTATAATTGTATTCAATTGATGGCTATACAAGAACATCCTTATTATGGTTCGTTCGGTTACCAGGTTGCTAATTTCTATGCGTTGAGTTCACGCTTCGGTACACCGGAGGAATTCAAGGCTCTTGTGGATGAAGCGCATGGACTTCAGGTTGTTGCCCTCAACGTTCCAGTAGGACTCGTTGGTTGCGAAGACGATCT
>CALGCU010000010.1 GCA_937886455.1 uncultured Bacteroidales bacterium
ACTTGAATCGGTTCAAGCCATGACGGAAGTGCTGTTAAGGAAGAGGATTTTCCATAAGTCCAGACGAGAAGTTCTTGTTCAGCCAATTCAAGGTATACGGACAGCTCATTGTCATGCTCGGTGTCCGTGAACCCCAATATGCTCTTTGCTTTATCAATTGCTGCCATCCGTATACCCCTTTACTATTTGTCTTTCTTTTCAGACTTCTTTACTTCTTTTTTCGGTTCTGCCTTTGGTTCAGCTTTAGGCTGCTCCTTTACGGCAACTAAACCAATAACTCTTTCCATAAAATTTCTCCTTACGGGTTAGCCGTTGCTCCACGATGCAGATAAATACCGCCAACTTTGTTATCTTTAACGAAGCAATCTCCGTAAAGTCTAATGTTAAATTTCCAGGCATCAGCCTCTTGCACGACTTCTGGGGAGAAGATTCTCGGTACACGATGCTTCATAACTTTGATGATTGCACTCGGATGTACAAGCATGAAGTTGATTGGATAACCGCCAACTGCGAAGCCACCAGCTTCCTGTCCAGAAGTAACACCATCATTAAGAGTGATTGCTGTGTTGAATCTTCCAGCCGGAACAGGAATAACTCTTGTGGAATCAAGCATCTGTACGTTTCTCTGTACATCTTCCTGGTCATTCAGCAGATAACGAGTAAGTTTATCTTTCAGTGCATAGTAAGCTGCGGTAGAAACGAAGAGGATACGTCCCTCCATCGGTGCTTCTGCATTATCCATAGCAGCCTGTGCATCATCAATTGCTTTAAGGATGTCAGTTACGGATGAGAGGTCTGCCGGAGTTGCTGCTCCAATTCCGCTTGTGCCAGCGATTTTTGCAAATGTGTAAGCATCAACTTCTGGCACTTCGTGCAGACGAACAAACTCGCCAGCGAGTGTACCGAATGCCATGTCAAGAGTTTCCTCGTTGTCCATCGCATCAACCATTAACTGTCTGCCACGATCATACTCAAGTACCAGGTCTTCCCAAGAACCATTGACAGAACCTTTTACATATCCGTTGTTTCTGTCATAAGTTCCAAGTCCATCCATCTGTGTTTTGTAAATCTGTGCTGTGTTTGCTCCTGTGAACAGAACAAGATCAGACGGAGTGTCCAGAACAGATGTTACGGATTCTCTTTTGTAAACTTCATCAAGAATCGGTGCATAGCGTTCCGCTAATGCAATGCTGTTACTGTTTAAAATTCCCATGTGTTTTTCTCCTTTTTAGAGTCCGGCATACTTGCGGAGTTTCTCGTCACGGATTTTCTGTGCTTCTTCCGTGCCGATTGGCTTTCCGCTCGATATACTCGGCTGTGTTTTTAATAATTCTGCTTTTGTGTTTTCAATGTTCTTCTGAATGAATAACGATTCATTCTGGAAGAGGACTTCATCGTTGCCATCGACCTTTGCTTCGGCAGAACTCTGTGCCATGTCCTCGGTGTACCCCATGCTCAAATACTTTGCTTTGTACTTGTTGATGGTGTTGTCACGCTTCAGTTCAGCCAATTCCTTTAATGTCGCTTCTTCCTGTGCTTTGCGTTTGGACTCTGCAAGTTCCTGTTCGCTCATGGTGGATTCAAACTTTGATTTCCACTCTTCCGCTTCTCTGCGGTGCTGTGCTGCTTCAGAGTTCCTTTCGCTCAAGGTACTTTTGAGGTTTTTGACTTGTGCTTCGTATTCAGCAATCTTCTGCTGAAGTTCCGTTAATTCGGTGGTTTCGGTTTTGTTTTCTTCCATGCCTTTTTCTCCTTTGCGTTTTATGAGTGTTCCCTCACTATGTGTGCGTTTATGCAGTTCCCTCTGCTATCTAAAAAGCCTTATGCTTTTGTTAGTGTATTCAAGTTGTGGCTAATTTACTTGTCAAATGTCAACCAACATCTGCAATTTACGTTATTAGCCACATCTTCAAAGTCACCTGGATAACGAGCCTCGTCACCATCCCATGTGACAAACTTATCGTCTATCCCTACTGTGACTCCTTGAAGCGGATCGTGAGTGTCACGAACTCTGTCATCGAGCATCGTGTTCCATGTCTTGCTCGTTGCCCCTACGGACTTTGCTCCCTCGACACCGCCTGTGTTGTATACTCGGTTTCCATCTGTTTCCACTACTCGCAGTATCTCGTTGGCATTCCCAAGTTCCGCATACTCCCTTACCCTGTCGGTAAAGTCCTTATTATCAAACTTGCGGAAGATACTCATGTCGGCTACTTTCTGCTGTTCGTCCGTCAGTTTCTCTTTCGCATCATCGTAGTCATCCGGCAGAAATGGCTTTGCGTAATCTGCTATCTGCCCTACTTCTTCCTTTGCAGATGTAAACCCCAACATATACAGATACTCAAGTAAGTCCCAAACGACATTCACCGCCTGGACTTTCTTCTCCATCAACTGCGATGGTGCTTGTTCCATCAGCCATGTCTTTACTTCTTGGTATTTATTTATGTTGTCAAAGTCTAATATCTGCATACTGTTTATATAAAAGGGGAATCTCTGCAAGGCATAACAGAGTTTCGGTAGCGAACCTATCCCCTTTTATTACGAATGTTTAGTCCAACTCAAACGCTGATAACTCTTCTGCCTGTCGGTCATCATAGAGTGCTTCGCCCTCGGCTATCTCACTCTTGTCTGTTTGGTTGTCTGTGGTCATGCCTTGTTCGTAGAATCTGTAAATGTAATCACTCGACAGTTCGATGTCTGCAATCGGATCGTTGGACAATCCGCTACGCTCTAACCAAATCTGTGGTGCAAGTCCAAGCTCACGCATATTCAATGCACTCTGTGTCTTAACGAGCAGATTGGACATCGTAGGTGGCTCGATATTGAGTTCCATGTCGCTCGGCTCTAAATCAAAGGATGCAAACCGCATCTGAATGATTCGCAGAGCCACACGCTTGAACTCTTCATCACTCTTTCTCCAGAAGTCCTCGGTATTCCGTCTGTTTGTATCGGCAATAAAATAACCGCTCTTGAGGTATACCGCACTTCCGTTATCAGATGAACCGCCCTCGCCCCTTGCGATACTCGGCAAGCCTGTCTTGTCTAATAACTGTTCGTATAACGAATCAATATTAGTCTGCGTTTCTGCCTGTGAAACCTTGCTCTCAAGGATTTGGAAGTCGGCTTTGTTCTCGCCTGTGCTACGCAAGACAAGCATACCGCTTTCACGAATCTGATTAGCCGTAGTGCCATCGTCAAAGTTGCAGTTGTATGCCACGCATAATTGCTGAATCGAACCCTCGATGCCCTCTTGCAACTGACTCTGCATCTCGTTGATCGCATCGCAGATAGGAACGGCAGCTTCAAAACTACCCATGCGGTTGATGTCCCTCTGATATTCGATGATAGGAATCTCTTTAAGGACATTCGGTTTATCCTCAAGCAAATCAACGGCTGTGCCGATAACAGGGGTATTGAATGTAGTCTTGGCTATCAAACCGCCACGCAGTTTGAAGTATCTGTCTTTCGTGTACACGTCAAACAGTACCTCGCCATTGACTACCACGCAGTAGACACCCATTACCCTTGGATTGCCTGGAGCATAGGAGTACACGTTGAATGCACTTCTTGGGTCTAAACTCCATACATTGAATGGTCGCTTATCATCATCATTCGGCTCAAGGTAGATGACACCCAAGCCGACAGTATGAAACCAATCAACAACCTCGTTGTCACAGATTGCTTTCTGTGAAGCAAGGCAATAGTCATTGAACTGTTTTACTTGTTCGGTCTTATCATCTAATCTTGAGGAATAGGATGCCGGAGCTGTCATGAAATAGCCGTTGCAGAATGTAACAATCTGATTCGCATTATTCACCACAACTTGTTTTACAAGTTCTGGACGAATCTCACGGCTTCTCCAAAGGATAGGCTGAATGCCCCTACGATACCAATAAAGGTATTCTTCCTGTTCCATGTTCCAAATATGCATGGAGAGGACTTCGTTCAGCACATTCACGATGTTGTCTTTTGTGATCTTATCGGTAGAGGTAAATATTTTACGTCTGCCACACAGACTTACATCAGATTTCAGTATTTGTTTCTCTGTATTGGTTTCTGTATTCGCCATAATTCACCACATAAAAAACACTGTCCAACTATTAGGACAGTGTTTGCGTAACATACTATTTATAATCTGTAAAGTAAATGGACTATTGTATTAGAACGGACGCTTGTAAATCTCTGCTTTTACGAAAGAGTTATCCATTTGGACAGCCATAGCCAAACTATCTGGAGCATCATCGTGCTTTACTTTCCCCTCTATCGTAAATGCAAATACATTCATCATAAACTGTTGATATTCTTTGCTGCGTTTCTTCTCTGTTAAAAATATCATCCGCTCTTTTATGTCTGGGGCAACATTATAAATGCGCTGTGCTTTACCGCCACCACCGCCCCAATGCTTGGTAGTGGTCTGTAAGTTCAATTTATATCCCTTACCATTCAATAAGTCGCTAACACCCTCGGCATAAGAAGAAGTTACCCTCGTTCCCTCTATGTACATGATGCCGACATTGTTCTTAATTGCCATCTGTACTATCTTCGGCTGTGTAATCTTCTTATCCCCATTATTATACACGACATCCACAACGTATAGGTCGAAGCCATACTGCACAATACATGGTGCTGCCACATAGTCACCACCACCCCACGCAACATCGCAATGTCCAAAGATTTTTTCAGGTCTACCCTCACGCTGGGTCTACTGTCATGAATATCTTATCCGGCTCTACATCCGTAGGTAAGACACCATTGAAGTACCGCATGACGGACGGATCGAACAGAGTTCCGGCTCTTTCCACAGGCTCACCCATGTACTGTGCCAAAAACGATGCAATATCGTCACTACGCTCAAAGGTAGCACGAATCCGCTTGTAATGGTCAGCAGAAAACCCTACTCCGTACAGATATTCAAAGTTACTATGCTCATCCTCGTCCAAGGCTGGCAGATTAAATACCTTAAATCTACGTCTTTCAAAGGATGGGTCATGCTGAAGTAGTTCGATTCGCCTTGCGATGCAATCATACAGACTCCATCTTGTGCCTATCCACAGTAGCTTTGCTCCCTCTTTTGCCCTTGGGATAAGGTTATTGGTCACTCTGCCCCATGCCTTGTCTAAAAGTGCCTTATTTAACGCTTCTTCGATGCCAGAATGCAAGTCATCGCCTATCAGATAGCCGTTACAATCACACGCTCCGTTCAATGTACCATACAAAGAACGTGCAGTAAGGCTCGCATACCGCTTTTTCCTGTCTAAATTAAGCAGATTGTCCTTGGCATTGGTCGATGCCACGCATGAACCAGGGAATATCTCTTTCCATCGGTAGGTGTACGGATCATCAAGTATCTCTATCAAGCCACCATAGAATGTATTAACGACAGATTCCGTGTACGATGAGTACAAATTCGACCTTTCGCTGTCCCTTAACATGACCCACAGTAAGAAAAACAGTATCAGCGTGGTCTTACCAACCCTCGGTGGCAAGGATAAGAACAATTCGTCTAATTTTCCCTCTTCCAAACTCTGTAAGGCTTCACAAACACCTTTCAGTTTATCTCTCCTGGGCAGCCAAAACTGTTCCTCTGCCGGACGATTCCACTCCAAAGCCAACATGAAGTCATCAAACACATCCCTTGCCGTTAAATCATACGATGCCCTATACAGTTTCAAGGTCTTTTCCGTTACCGAACTACGCACCATGTCACGGAACGTCGCCACTAACCGATAGTTCTTCGACTCTTTCCACTCAAGCTCTACACATTGGAATGCTTTCTCCCATTCATTCGCCTTGCAGAATGCCATCATTGCCGTTTCAAGACTTTTCATCAAATACCATCTCCAATTCCATCGGTCGTACATAGTTCTTCGGTCTGATAATGATCTCATACCCCAACACATTGCACATCTTCAGCAATGTCCGTGTGTACATATTGTCGCTCTTCAAGGCTACTGTCACTGTGCAAGCCTGTGTCCCTATCTCCCTCGCTAATCTCTTCTGACTACACCCCCTCTGCTTCAGCATATAACGGATAATATCACTGTGTGTCATTCGCTCTCCTTTCCCCTTATATATATTTATATATATAAGACTAATATTAATATAACTACATATGTAAACCTTATGTATATATATATCTTTTATGTCTAAATATATATCTATGTCTAAAAGATATATTCTACGTTAGTACATATATTGTTTGTATGTCTTTATATCTTACATACTTAATCTTACTTCCCTGGAAAAAGTGGTACATACCAAGTCCCATGTACGATGTTGTCACCCATCTCCGCATAATCGCAGTTCGGTGTCATCCCCTACTCCGTTGGGGACAGACACCTTTGCCTTATGCCCCTTTAGGCTGCCATTTGGCTGTGGTGGTTTTTTATTTTTTGCGAATATTTTTTACGCAAACGGTTGCGCTGTCTGCGGTGAAATCTACTGCCCAATTGTCATAATCAAGGTGATAGACACGTTCGGGATTGTTTTGGTAGGCGGGTCGAGGGTCTTGACTAAGTATCTCTTTGAGTGCGTCCCATGGGCAACCTTGGGGTTGGACTTTTTGCAATAACTGTTCGGGAATATGCACTTCTAAATGATAGTCTTGTGTGGCTTCTGCAAATCCATTTTTCGCTTCAGGGTGGCTGTCGGAAAACGCCAAATAGGGTTTGATGTCGTATATGGGAGTGCCGTCTAATAAGTCGGCTCCTGACACTACTAAGACTAATCCGTTGTTTGAGGTTTCTTCTACACGCAGTAGTCTAACACTGGTCAGTCCAATCGGATTTGGTCGAAAGGGTGAGCGTGTGGCGAAAACGCCCATGCGTTTGTTGCCACCCAAGCGTGGCGGACGTACAGTTGGAGACCATGCTAATCCAGCGTCTTTCACCTTTAACCTTTCATCTTTAATCTGTTCACATTGCGAAAATCCCCACAATAACCACAAATGTGAATATTCTTCTATACCACGTAATGCCTCGCGCACGCGATACGCGGGCGTAAATATAATATGTGTCTCTATGCAGGAATCTTCTCTACTTTGACGCGGAATACCGAATTTCTGCGAGAAGCCATTATAGGCATGGGCGATAACTTGCAATTGCATGGTATAGCGGTTGTATAAGGATTGTATAAGGATTGTATAGCAGCATTGTTGTATCGTGTGAAATCAAAAAAGACTTTGAGAAATTCTCAAAGTCTTTTTGTGGTGCCACCAGGAATCGAACCGGGGACACAAGGATTTTCAGTCCTT
>CALGCU010000011.1 GCA_937886455.1 uncultured Bacteroidales bacterium
ATGAGTTCTCCAAGGTGGAAATTGTGCGCATTGATACACCGGAACACTCTGAAGAGTCACATAAAGAAATGTTGGCGCACGTGGAAGGATTGCTTCAAAAATTGGAATTGCCTTATAGAATACTGCGTCTTTGTGGAGGTGATATGAGTTTTACAGCATCATTGTGCTTTGATTTTGAAGTGTATTCAAAAGCCCAAAAACGTTGGCTGGAAGTAAGCTCGGTCTCTAACTTTGAAAATTATCAGGCAAATCGACTGAAATGTCGCTATCGTAATGCAGACAAGAAAATACAACTTTGTCATACATTAAATGGAAGTGCATTGGCTCTACCTCGTATAGTGGCAGCCTTGCTGGAAAACAACCAAACTCCGGAAGGAATACGTATCCCTAAAGCCTTAGTTCCATACACCGGTTTTGAGCTTATAGATTAAATTCATGTAATTCTCAATATGTAAACACCCTCGGATGATAATCTGAGGGTGTTTGTTTATGTTGTAATAATGTATTATCTCTGGCATTGCGTTGGGTGATGGTTGATGAGTTGTATTCTGACCGGATGAATTATGCCGGATTAACGAAGGTCGTGATTCCGTCAATGGTAACTTTGCTGCAATAGAATGTTTGGAGGATAATACAGACCTGCAAAATGTGATGGAATTGGGTATATGCCTCAAGGATGGAAGTGTGGCGTGTGATGAACCTTACACTATTTATGACATGAAACAAAGCAAATTGTGATATAAAATTCTTTTTAGTCTGTTTCTTTTGAGATATACTCTGCGGATACTTGCACCATACTCATCATATTCATTACAATATCATTGCAAATAGATACAAAACAGATAGGAACTAGATAGGAACTAGGTAGGAACTAGATAGGAACAAGATAGGTATGGTAACCTTGGAAAACATTTCACGCAATTGAATCTTTCTGAAAAAATGGAGGAGTTTGGAATTAATAAAACTAAATTTCAAGCGTATAAGTACCGCGATTGAGATCAAATGTTATGCTTTTTCAAATTCCTTTCGGATGACAATAGTTTCTCCTTTCCCTATTGCTTGGTCGGTGTCTCGGTGAAGAAGGTAGGCATATTTATTTGAGAAAACCTTTTTCTGCTGAAGAGTTAACTACTTTTTTATTCAAGACTAAATTACTACCTTTGTGAACTAAATAAAATTAAATTTGAGCTTGTAGTAGAATCGTAAAAATACAATATAAAAACCTATGATTAAACCAACACTATTTGTCCTTGCAGCTGGTATGGGAAGCAGATATGGAGGACTTAAGCAATTGGACGAAATCGGACCATCGGGAGAAACTATCATGGACTACTCTGTCTATGACGCCATCAGAGCTGGGTTTGGAAAAATCGTATTCGTCATTAGAGATACCTTTGCAGAGGATTTTAAAACAAAAATTCTTAGCAAATTTGAACATAAAATACCTTGTGAAATCTGTTATCAAGCAATTGATAAAATACCGCAAGGATATAAGATACACCCCGAAAGACAAAAACCATGGGGAACCAACCATGCAGTTCTCATGGGAAAAGAATATATCAATGAGCCATTCGCTGTGATTAATTCGGATGATTTTTATGGGAAAGAATCTTTTCAAATACTGGCTGACTACCTAAAAGATGCAGAAAATACAAAAAACAAATACTGCATGGTGGCTTATTATATAAATAATACACTTTCTGAGAGTGGAACGGTGAATAGAGGTGTATGCCAGCAGGATGAAAATGGATACTTAACCACTATAACTGAAAGAACGCGAATTGAAGATAAAGCGGGACAAATTGTGTATCCGGATGAAAATGGTCAAGATATAGCATTGGCGCCACAAACACCTGTGTCAATGAATATGTGGGGATTTACACCTGACTATTTTGAACATTCAGAAGAACTATTTCATCAATTTTTGCAAAAACATTCAGAGGAACTTAAATCGGAATACTACATACCCACGGCAGTGAATACTCTTATAAATAAGGGCATTGTGACATGTCAAGTGCTAAATACACCATCAACATGGTTTGGTGTGACTTATGCGGAAGATAAGCCTCAAGTGGTTATGAAAATCAATGAACTCATACGAAAGGGTGTCTATCCGGCAAAACTCTTTTAAGTAATTTGAATTGTTGTAAAAATAAAATCCAATAACATGGCAAGAATATTGGTAACCGGTGGCACGGGATACATTGGATCACACACTGTGGTGGAACTACTGCAAAATGGAGACGATGTAATCATTGTGGATAACCTATCTAATTCGAATGTAGATGTACTGGACGGAATTCAAAGCATTACCGGAATAAAACCATCATTTGAGAATGTGGACTGTACTGACTATGTGCAGATGGAACGCATACTTAATAAATATCCAAATATTGATGCTGTAATACACTTCGCAGCAAGTAAGGCTGTGGGCGAGTCGGTTGAAAAACCCCTCATGTACTACAGAAATAACTTGATGTCGTTAATCAACTTGCTTGAATTGATGGGTATATACAAAATTCCACACATTGTGTTTTCATCATCATGTACAGTGTATGGACAGCCTGATGTGCTACCTGTTACGGAAGCTGCGCCAATTAAAAAAGCAGAATCACCTTATGCTAATACAAAGCAAATAGCTGAACAAATAATCACTGATTTAGTGGCGGCTAATAAGCAAATAGGGGCTATTTTGTTGCGCTACTTCAATCCTATAGGAGCACACCCAAGTGCAAAAATAGGAGAAATACCTAATGGAGTTCCAAATAACTTGATGCCATATATCACACAAACAGCAGCAGGGAAAAGAGAAGAACTGAAAATATTTGGAGACGACTACAATACACCGGATGGTACATGTATAAGGGACTATATAGATGTGGTGGATCTTGCAAAAGCGCATGTGGCTGCATTGAAACATCTCATGAATAAAACAGGACAAAACTCAGTGGAAGTATTTAATGTTGGGACAGGTAATGGTTTGTCAGTTATGGAGATACTCACAAAGTTTGAACAGGTAAATCATTTGAATGTGCCACATAGAATTGTGGAAAGAAGAAATGGAGATATTGAGCAGGTGTGGGCTGACCCTACTAAAGCTAATCAGATATTGGGATGGAAAGCACTAACACCACTTGAAGATACATTGAAGAACGCATGGAGATGGGAAACTAACCTTAAAAAATAATACACCGAAACATACAAACATATGAACATTCATAAAATTCTTGGAACAATGGCACTTATAGCCACACTAACTGCTTGTGGAACGGCAGAAGATACTCAGCAAGTGATTGGTAAAAGTAATGTAAAAGTAGAAAATAGAAAGATGACTCCGGAAGTACTCTGGTCATTTGGGCAATTGTCAGATGCACAAGTATCGCCTGACTGTACCAAGATATGCTATGGGGTGAAGTATAATGATATACCACAGAATAAAAGCAATAGAGAGATTTTTGTTTGCAATATAGACGGAACTGACAATCAACAAATCACACATTCTGTACACAGTGAATATGGAGCTAAATGGGTGAGAAATGGTAAGAAAATAGCCTATATGAGTGCTAAAAGTGGCGAAATGCAGGTGTGGGAAATGAATCCGGACGGAACACAATCTATGCAAATTACACAACATCCTGGCGGTATTGCAGATTTTATCTACTCACCGGATGAGAAATATGTACTCGTTATAGCAAATGTAAAATATGGTCAAACTACGCAAGATAAATATCCTGACTTGGACAAAACTACTGGCATTGTTGTGGATGACCTGATGTATAAGCACTGGGATGAATGGGTTACTCATGTGCCACATCCTTTCTTGTATCAATTGGAAAATACGGCTGTGGGAACACCGGTGGATCTTCTGCAGGATGAACCTTACGAAGCACCAATGAAGCCTTTTGGGGGAATAGAACAACTTGCTTTTTCGCCTGATTCAAAGAAAATAGCTTATACTTCACGCAAAAAAACAGGTTTGCAATATAGTATCTCTACCGATTCAGATATCTATTTATATGATATTGATACGAAAGAAACTACTAATCTATGTAAAGATTTTGATGAAGAAGACCAAAATAAAGGCTATGACATCAATCCTGCTTTCTCTCCGGATGGAAGTAAAATAGCATGGTTAAGCATGAAAAATGACGGGTATGAAAGTGATAAAAACCGCCTTTATATTATGGATCTGACTACGCAGCAAAAAAGCGATTATACGGCAACATTTGATCAAAGCATCGCTTCTTTCAATTGGGCGAAAGATGGACAGTCAATCTACTTTATAAGTTGTTGGCATGCTACAACGCAAATCTATAACATGAATATTGACACTAAGGAAATTAAAAAGTTGACTGAAGGGCAACATGACTATGAATCAGTGGCACAAGCAGGTGATATGTTGATTGGTGTGCGCCACAGTATGAGTATGCCTAATGAAATTTATGTTATTAATCAACAAACGGGCGAACAAACGCAAATTACCTTTGAAAATAAACATCTCTTAGACCAAATAGATATGGGTAAAGTAGAAGCTAGATGGCTCACTGCAACGGATGGTAAACCATTACACACATGGGTAGTGTATCCACCGGATTTTGACCCTAATAAAAAATATCCCACCCTGCTTTATTGTCAGGGAGGTCCACAAAGTCCAGTAAGTCAGTTCTGGAGCACTAGGTGGAATCTACAAATGATGGCTACAAATGGATACATTATCGTGGCTCCTAATAGACGTGGGTTGGATGGTTTTGGGGAAGAGTGGAATGCTGCTATTAGTGGAGATTATGGCGGACAATGTATGAAAGACCTCTTCACTGCTATTGATGAAGTGGCAAAAGAACCATTTGTTGATACAGAACACTTGGGTTGTGTGGGTGCAAGCTTTGGGGGCTACTCTGTCTATTGGATGGCAGGACATCATGAAAAAAGATTTAAGGCTTTCATTGCTCATGATGGTATCTTTAATATTGAACAACAATACTTGGAAACAGAAGAAATGTGGTTTGCTAATTGGGATATGGGAGGTGCTTATTGGGATAAAGAAAATGAAATAGCTCAAAGAACCTTCGCTAACTCGCCTCATAAATTTGTTGATAAGTGGGATACTCCTATTCTTTGTATTCATGGAGAAAAGGACTACCGTATCCTTGCCTCACAAGGTATGAGCGCATTTAATGCAGCAAAATTGAGAGGTGTACCGGCTCAATTGTTGATTTATCCGGATGAAAACCACTGGGTGCTACAGATTCAAAATGGAATCTTGTGGCAAAGAACATTCTTTAATTGGTTGGATAAATGGTTAAAGGAATGACGGCATGATTTTTGAAAAAATAAACCTTGAAATACACACATAATAAAAAATAATATGAGAAAAGTTTTTTCGTTGATTATACTCGCAGTCGCACTGATTGCTTGTGATATTATCCCAGAGGGGGATAGAATTAAACCAGTTCAACCGATTGATACACAAAAACGTGTCTTGCTGACTGAATTTACAGGCATGAAGTGTGTAAACTGCCCCAGGGCTGCTGAATTAGCACATGAACTATTAGAAACATATCCGGACAATGTTGTTGTGGTGGCTATGCATCCGGCAAGTAATTCATTCACGGAACCATTTGAAGATATTTATGATTTGAGATGTGATGAAGCTGATGAGTATTACAAATACTTTGGTGGGGCTTCTTCTACCTCATTCCCCAAAGGAGTGATTAATTGGAAAAAACATAATAACCTCTATCTGCAAAATGATGGTAACTGGGAGGCTTTAGTGACATCAGAACTTAATGCTTCTGATGAAGTGTTGGCTGCTGTGGAAGCCAGTGTTGTGCCACAAAAGAATGAAGGGATAGCAGATGTGAAAGTTACAATTTCTGCGCAAACAGAAGTGAATAATGCAGCATTGGTGGTGATGATTACGGAGGATGAGGTTGTTGCTCCTCAAGCATTTCCGGAGGGTGAACAACATGACTATGAACACAATCATGTGTTGCGTACAGTGCTGAATGGAACATGGGGAGAATTGGTGTCGCCAATTGCTGTAGGTGAACAATGGGAAAAAGAAATTACTTGCGGATTTGATGAAGACTGGGATATGCAAAACTGTAATATCGTGGCTGTACTCATGGATGCTGATACACATGAAGTGATTAATTGTGTGCAAGTTCCAGTGATTGGGGATGAACCAAGTTGTGTGGAGTTTACTTTGTATGATTTAGAAGGTAATGTCTTGGAGGAAGGTGATACACTTCGTGTCTCTAAACCTTATGAAGAAGGTAAAGTCTCTGCTTTGCAAATTGATGGTAGAGTGAGTTGTTCGGAACCGATTTATGCTACTGTTACTTTGAAGGAACCTGCAGAGTTTACTAAACAATCATTCTGTACGGGTATGTCATGTGTGCCGCCAGCTGAAACATATCGAGTGAATAATGGAACGTGGTACGGACACTATGATGCGGATGCTCCGGGAAGTTATGTGATTGATTATACTTTCCACGATGAAAAAGGCGATCACAGTATTACCATTACACTCGTCTATGAGTGTGTGGTAGAGTTGTGATAAATGCCTCATCAGGAGAGGATACACAGCATGTGCTTAAACAAAAAAAGAAAGATTTTGTTAGCGTAAAAAAGAGAATGTGTTATGAATGAAGTGGGATTACAAGCAGTCAAACAGAAGTTTGGGATAATAGGAAATTCTCCTGCGCTCAATAGGGCGCTTGATGTTGCTGTGCAAGTGGCACCTACTGACTTATCTGTCTTAATTACAGGTGAGAGTGGAGTAGGAAAAGAAGTTTTTCCACAAGTGATACATGCTTATAGCTTGCGCAAACACGGGTCTTATTTTGCTATTAACTGTGGTGCCATACCTGAAGGAACGATTGATTCAGAACTCTTTGGACATGAAAAAGGTTCGTTTACTGGTGCTAATACAGAACGTAAAGGTTATTTTGAAGTAGCAGATGGAGGTACGCTTTTTTTGGATGAAGTGGGAGAACTTCCACTTTCTACGCAAGCGCGTCTCTTACGTGTGTTGGAAACAGGTGAATTTATTAGAGTGGGATCTTCCAGAGTGCAAAAAACAAATGTGCGGGTTGTCGCAGCTACTAATGTAAATGTTATGCAGGCAGTTTCTGATGGACGTTTTAGAGAAGACCTCTATTATCGTCTCAATACAGTGCCAATCCGTATTCCCGCATTACGCGAACGCAAAGAAGACATCAAGTTGCTTTTCAGAAAATTCGCTGCT
>CALGCU010000012.1 GCA_937886455.1 uncultured Bacteroidales bacterium
GATAGGAACAAGATAGGAACTAGGTAGGAACTAGGTAGGAACAAGATAGGAACTAGGTAGGAACAAGATAGGAACTAGGTAGGAACTAGATAGGAACAAGATAGGAACTAGATAGGAACAAGGTAGGAACTAGATAGGAACAAGATAGGAACTAGGTAGGAACTAGATAGGAATATTTATAATCAAAAATGATTTCTTCATAAAAAAAAGAAAAGGTGTAAAGAAATGTTGAAATGTTTATTGCGATTTTCTGCCATGTGTTGTTTGGCAATGGGATTAGTTGCTTGTGATGAACCTGAATTGACAAATGATCCTAATACCAAACAGTTTGGACTTTTCCTCGGACTGAATGATGAGGATATAAACAAAATGAAGGACTATAAACTGGTGGTGCTGGAAGGACAAGAGTTTTCAGCGGAACACATAGCGCAACTGCATAAAGCCGGACAACGGGTGTATTCCTACCTGAACATTGGTTCGGTGGAAGAATATAGAGCGTATTTCAAGCGCTACCAACACCTCGCAATGGGAGTCTATGAAAATTGGGAAGATGAAAGATGGGTGAATGTGGCAGAACCAACATGGCAACGCTTTATTGCCGACACACTTGCGGCAGCGCTCGTGGAAAAGGGAGTGGATGGATTCTTTCTGGATAATGCGGATGTGTATTATGAATTTCCGCAAGAGAATATCTATCAAGGACTACTCGCTATAACTAAGTCATTGGCTAAATATGACAAAGTGTTGATGGTGAATGGGGGAGACAACTTTGTGTTAAGACTGCTGGAGGAAACAAAGGGCGCACAAATCATACAGGCAGTCAACCAAGAAACTGTTTTTACCTCCATCAACTTTGAAAAGGAAACTTATGGACGACAAAATGCGGTGGATAAAAACTATTATCAAGAATACATAGAAACATGTGCGGAAAAGGGGTTGGATGTGTACCTCACAGAGTATGGGGCTGATGATGACTTGCAAAAAGAAATTGATGCCTACTGCACACAACATGGATTCTTATATTATATTGCGCCTACATTAGAACTAACCGGATATTAACAATACATTCCTCAATTAATTTACTATGCTGTTTTCTGAAATTGTTTATGGACCTATTCACAGCCGTAGATTGGGCTGTTCATTGGGAATCAATCTAATGCCACCGGATGGAAAAATATGCACCTTCAACTGTGTGTATTGTGAGTGTGGATTTAATACGGAAGGACATTATAAATTGCCTACACGACAACAAGTGGCAAAGGCTATGGAAGAAAAGTTGATACAACTCCAACAGGAAGGGGTGACACCGGATGTGTTTACTTTCTCGGGTAATGGCGAACCTACCATGCACCCGGAGTTTGAGGGTATCATTGACGACACGGTGACACTACGTGACAAATTCTTCCCAACGGCTAAAATCAGCGTACTCAGCAATTCTACAAGACTGGACAATGAGGCTGTGGTGAGGGCACTGATGAAGGTGGACAACCGTATATTAAAGTTTGACTCTGCTTTCAATGAAACAATGAAACTGATTGACCAACCGGTGAATGAGGCTTTTAATGTGGAAGACCTTACGGAACGACTCTGCTCGTTTAAGGGAAATCTCATTGTGCAAACTATATTCTTAAGGGGTGAACATAAAGGGCAAATCATTGACAACACAACCGAAAAAGAGGTCACTGCATGGATAGAGTCGGTGAAAAAAATCAATCCTAAGCAAGTGATGATCTATGCGATTGACAGAGCCACTCCGGTGAAAACACTGGAAAAGGTGTCAAGAGAGGAATTGGAGAATATAGCCAACAGATTGAGGGAACTGGGATACCAGGTTTCTGTGGCAGGATAAACAACAATGAGGATTCTGCTGGCACCACTCAACTGGGGATTGGGACATGCTACAAGGTGTGTCCCCTTGATTCGCTACTTGATACAGCAAGGGCATGAACCTGTAGTGGCGTCTGATGGGATGGCATTGGCGTATCTAAAAGCCTATTTCCCTACTTTAGAATTGAGAGAAGCACCAGCATTATGCTTGCGCTATGCAAGGGGAACATCACAAGTGGGAGCGGTTTTGCGACAATTACCCAAACTTTGTTGGCATGCTTATAAAGACCATGTGTGGCTTAAACGTATCTTGCAGGATGAACACTTTGACTGTGTTATTGCTGATAATCGCTTTGGAATGTGGTCGTCTAATACAAAGTCAATCTATATATCCCATCAACTAATGGTTAAAATGCCTGCGCCATTCAAATGGATGGAGAAATGGGTACACAAAATGCACAAATGGGTGATTAACCACTATGATGAATGTCTTATCCCTGATTGGGAAGAGGCACCCGGACTGAGTGGAGATTTAGCTCATCTGTATCCTTTACCTTCTAAGGCACGATTTATAGGGCCATTGTCACGTTTCATGAATATAACTTTACCTGAACCGGATGGTACCTATGATGAAGTGGTTATACTTTCCGGATTAGAACCCCAGCGCACAATACTGGAACGTAAACTTCTGAACGATTATGCAACTTCCGCACGAAAGGTGTTAATGCTGGAAGGACGCCCGAATCAATCACCGCTTTTCTCTTCTACAAAAAATGTGCATATATACGCACACATGCCTGATGAACAATTACTGCCTTTTTTGATGGGGGCTAAACGGATTATATGCAGGTCAGGCTACTCAAGTATTATGGACCTTGCTGTATTAGGACTCATGGACAAAGCATGCCTAATACCTACACCGGGACAAACAGAGCAAGAATACTTGGCTACTCTGCATGCCTGATGAGGACGCACGGAGCCTATAGGACACTTGTTGCACTCGCCGGAGGTACAGAGTGCAGGGGTGTTTGCTGACGCAAAGGATGTGTGCCTATGGCAGGGTGTGTCGCGGAGCGAGGTGGAGGGTGTAGTACGGGCTGAGCCTACAGGACGCTACTCGTCTATGGTCATTTCACCGCAAAGATTCTGATGAAGCAACTCACGCACTTTCTCGGTGTTACCTTCATGCTCGCCTAAAAGATACATCAACTTGGTGACTAAAGCCTCTGTGGTAATGTCATGACCGCTAATCACACCCGAGTTCAGCAGGTTTAAACTGGTTTCATAACGACCCATTTCTACTGCGCCACTACTGCATTGTGTCTTGTTCACAATGATAATTCCTTGTTCAGTGGCTTTCTTGAGTGTCTGATAAAACCATGTGTGCTGGGGAGCATTTCCGGAACCAAAAGTCTCTAACACCACCGCACGTAGATTGGGAATGTTCAAAATAGCATTCACTGTGTGTTCGGTAATGCCGGGGAACAACTTGAGAATAGCTACATTCTGGTCAACTTTCTTGTGTAGACACAAGGGCAAGTCGTGGGAGGGATAATGAATAGCTGTTGGGAAATACTTGATGTGTACTCCGGCTTTGGCCAATGGAGGATAATTGTAAGAGGCAAAAGCATTAAAGTGTTCTGCATTCTTCTTGGTGGTACGGTTACCCCTGAACAGAGTGTCTTCAAAGAAGATACATACCTCAGGAACACGGGGATGACCATCCACTTCTGCAGAGGCTATCTCAATGGCGGTGAGAAGATTCTCCTTTGCATCTGAACGCATCATACCGACAGGTAATTGGGAACCTGTGAATATAACCGGTTTACTCAGATTGTCAAGCATAAAACTTAATGCTGAAGCGGAGAAAGACATGGTGTCTGTGCCGTGTAACACTACAAAGCCATCGTAATTGTCATAGTTGTCGTAAATGGTCTGAGCCAATTCACACCAGAAAGGTGGATGTACATCCGATGAGTCGATAAAGGGAACAAATGGATAACAATCTACCCGAATCTTAGTATTCTTAATCTCTGGAATAAACTCTTGCAAACGCTCGAAATCAAGCGGACGTAAGGCGCCGGTAATAGGATCTTCTGCCATACTGATGGTGCCACCGGTGAAGATGAGTAAAACGGCATTGTGTCTGTTCACGATAGTAGTATATTTAAATGGATGAATAGTGTCATGCTTTGGACTACAAAGATAGTCTTTTTATTAAACCCTGCAAAGGCAAGTGAACGATATCTGTTGTAGAAGCAATAAACCGGGCTTATACTTCTACACTTACCCAAGGTACATTGCCTCCTAAAGGTGGGTTCTTCTTGGAAACACGAACTCGGAGTTGACTAATCTGGGGAAACTCAGTTAAGAGATGTACACGAATACGCCAAACAAGATGCTCTAAAAGTTCTGAAGGCGTGTTCATCTCTTCTGCAACAATGTCATAGATGATTTGATAGTTCAGCGTGTCATCTAATTGGTCGGTGTGACAAGCTTCCGGAACAGGGATTTGCAAATGGATGTTCACTAAAAAAGTATTGCCTTTTTGTTTTTCTTCTTCTAACACGCCATGATAGGCGTAAAACTCCATGTCGTGCAGTTGAATGGTGAGGTGAGATGGTTGCATAGGGTTTCTGTTTTTTTATTCTACAATGGAAGTGATGGTGCCATCGGCAAATTCTGTGATAAGTTGGTCGCCTGGCTTTAGTTCGCTGGCAGAGGTCAATACCTTTCCTGATATGCGTGTCAATGTATAGCCTTTTTGGAGAATGGTTTGGGGTGAATGTAACTCAATGGTCTTTTCTGCTAAGTCAAGACGGCTTTTTTCACTGAGAATATATCGATGAATGTGGGTGTGAACCCGCATTTGTATTTGCTCTAAGGAATAGCGCTGTTGTAACAAACGTTGTTGAAGAGATTATGTGCAGCACAACTCAAAGAGGGCGGATAGTTCATCTTGTTGCTGATAGGCTTGCAAAATCCATTCGGCAACGGCTGTTGGAGTCTTTAGACTGGTATGTGCCACAAGGTCAAGTACACTGGTGTCACGTAAATGACCTATCCCGGCTACAATGGGTAGTGGAAATTGAGCACAGTGAGAGGCTAATTCATAAGAGTCAAAGCAAGTCAGGTCAGTGGTGGCTCCACCCCCTCGAATAATAACTACAAGGTCATAGTTGTGTTGTTGTTCACAAATCCGGTCTAACGCGGCAATAATGGAAGCGGATGCTTTGTCGCCTTGCATCAAAGCGGGAAAGAGTGTAAGCGAAATAGAGTAGGAGGGTGATGTGTTGCGGAGTTGATGACAAAAGTCACCATAGCCGGCTGCTGTATCTGCGGAAATAACAGCAATGCGACGCGGTAATAGTGGTATGGTCAAGGAACGATTCATGTCAAACACTCCGTCGTCTTTAAGGCGTTGAATGGTGAGACGACGTTGGCGCACTAATTCGCCAACTGTGAAGGATGGCTCAATATCTACTATGCTGAGGCTCATACCAAATACGGAATGAAAACGCACTTCTACTGCCAACATCACTTTCATGCCAACAGAGAGTGGTTGCCCTGTCTCACGCTCAAAATAGGAATGCAAAGATGAATATACGGAAGCCCAACAAGTAGCGCGCATTTTGGCGGCAAAGTTACGACCACTATCGTCTTTTTCTACTAATTCTAAATAACAATGCCCTTTGCGAACATTCAATTCACTAATCTCTGCCTGCACCCAAACAGAATCTATAAAGGTGGAGTGCAACACGGCAATGATGTGCTCTGTGAGTTGTGAGAGTGTGAGTACGTGCTGTGTCATAGGGTAGGGTGGTTTGAAATGATGCCTCCTCCTACTACGCACTCGTTGCGATAGAAGACGGCTGACTGACCGGGAGTGACGGCTTCTATAGGCGCAGTGAAACCTACACGGGCATGTGTGTCACTCCACTCAATGAGATAGCCCTGCACGGGCATGCTTTTATAGCGAATCTTGATGGACAATATCTCATTGCCGGATAGGGTGGCAGGTGAAGGGAAATAGCAGTCACGTAGGTACATCTCAGTGGTGAGCAACTGCTGTTTGTCACCTATCATGATTTCATTGTTTTGCGCATTAATCTGCAACACGTAAGCGGGTACTCCTAAGGCAATATCTAAGCCCTTACGCTGTCCTATGGTGTAGAATGGATAGCCTTTGTGTTGACCCAAAACTTTACCGGATGGGTCAATGAAATTGCCTCGTCCAACAAGGGAATCGATGTCTGGCTTCTGCTGACGTAGAAAATCACGATAGTCACCTTCTACGAAACAAATGTCTTGACTCTCGCTCTTCTGGGCTAAACGAACATATCCATGTTCCATTGCAATGTTACGTACTTCGTCTTTGGTCATCTTGCCTAAGGGAAGCAAAAGACGGGAAAGTACGTCTTGACGAAGCCCCCAAAGAAAGTACGATTGGTCTTTGCGTGTGTCATTACCTTTGGCGATGTAATACGTACCATTATCTTCCACCACTTGGGCATAGTGACCGGTGGCGATGTAGTCACACCCTAAACGATCGGCTTCTGAAAGAAGGTATTTCATCTTGATATGCATGTTGCATTGCACACACGGGTTAGGTGTGCGACCTGCCATGTATTCTGTGGTGAAATTGCCAATAATACACCGCTGAAAGTCTTCACGCACATCTAATACATGGTGAGTGATGCCTAATGAAGACGCTAAATCTTGTGCTTCCTGAACGTATGCAGGCAACACTCCATCTGATTCTTTTACCCACATTACCATAGTGAGCCCAATAACTTCATATCCTTGTTGCATCAACGATATGCAGGCAACTGAACTATCGGTGCCACCACTCATCCCCACTAATACTTTCTTAGATGTCATAATGCCGGGTATTGTTATTGGTTAATATATAATATAGAGGAGTGAATAATACATTTTAAAGTGTGTATTTCTTGTCGCGTAGGGCTCTAATGTCTTCTGACGTGAGATAATCGTCATAATTCATCTGCTTATCAATAATGCCGTTAGGCGTAAGCTCAATGATACGATTGCATACAGTCTCAATGAATTCACGGTCGTGAGAAGCCATCAAAACATTACCTTTGAAATTGACCAATGTGTTGTTGAAGGCTTGAATAGATTCCAAATCAAGATGGTTGGCGGGACTGTCAAGCATCATCACATTGGCATTACGCAACATCATACGTGCAATCATACAACGCATTTTCTCACCTCCGGATAGTACACTGGCTTTCTTGTATATCTCTTCACCGCTAAAAAGCATTTTGCCTAAATAACCGCGGATAAACGACTCGGTAGTGTCATGACTCCACTGACCGAGCCAATCTACTAAGTTGAGGTCAGTGTTAAAGAATGCTGAGTTGTCTAAAGGTAAATAAGCATTGGTGATAGTCACACCCCAATTGTAAGTGCCTTCATGCTGTTTGTCATTACCGGAAAGTATTTCAAATAATGCGGTCATAGCTCTTGGGTCACGCGACACAAAGGCTATCTTGTCGTCTTTCTCTACATTGAAATTCACATCACGGAACAAAATAGTACCATCCTCTGCTGTCTTGCCCAGACCGGCTACTTCTAATACCATATTGCCGGGTTCGCGTTCGGGAGTGAAAATAATGCCGGGGTAACGACGTGTGGAAGGCTGAATGTCCTCTACATTGAGCTTTTCTAACATCTTCTTACGACTGGTGGCTTGCTTGGACTTGGCTACGTTGGCGCTAAAGCGACGGATAAACTCTTCCAACTCTTTGCGCTTTTCTTCTGCCTTCTTGTTCTGATTCTGTTGTTGGCGAAGGGCTAACTGACTACTTTCATACCAGAAGGAATAGTTGCCGGCAAAGAGTTGTATCTTACCATAATCAATGTCCACTGTGTGAGTGCTCACTGCGTCAAGGAAGTGACGGTCATGACTCACCACCAATACGGTGTTTTCATAATTGGCAAGGTAATTCTCCAACCAAATGACTGTGTCAACGTCTAAGTCGTTGGTTGGCTCGTCAAGTAATAGATTGTCAGGATTTCCAAAAAGGGCGCGTGCCAAAAGTACACGCACTTTTTCTTTGGCACTCATCTCTGACATGAGTGTGTAATGATATTCTTCTTTAATACCTAAATTGCTCAATAAAGTGGCAGCGTCGCTCTCGGCATTCCAACCATTCATCTCGGCAAACTTCTCTTCTAATTCGGAAGCACGCATACCATCGGCATCACTGAAATCTTCTTTCAAATATATGGCATCTTTCTCTTCTTTCACAGCCCACAATTCTTCATAACCCATCATCACTGTGTCTATCACAGTGAATTGGTCGTAAGCAAAGTGGTCTTGTTTCAACACAGAAAGACGCTCGCCCGGACCAAAGGATATATTCCCGCGCGTGGGGTCTAATTCTCCACTCAACATCCGTATCAATGTGGATTTACCTGCACCATTAGCCCCAATAATACCATAACAATTACCTGCTGTAAATTTTAAATTAACATCGGAAAACAACACACGTTTCCCAAATTGCATCGCTAAATTTGATACTGTAATCATCTTATTTTATACCTGTTTTTATTTCAATAGTTAGTGTTTTTTTCATGAACATTAATCAACTAATTGCCAACGCAAGCCGACATTCAGACGGTACATTTCATCCATCACAGAAGGAGTAAGAGAATAGCCACCTCTTCCAGTTACAAGTCCCAGCCAATGGTCGAATGACGCGAACACCGTCAAACCTTTGACGGGTTGTACTTCTGCAAAGAATCCCAAATCAGGCACCTGCAACATTTTCTTGTGAGGCCCAAAGAAGAAATGAGGTCCCGGGACCATTCCCATTTTCTTCGTATTTTGCACATAAAACACCCCTGTTTTTTCATCATATCCATTTGCATAATAAGGCGTGTAGTAAGACAAATCCACACCTGCTTTCAAGCCCCATTTTTCAAACTGATGATGATAATAGAGTTTGCTATAGAGCGTAAAATCAGGCAACGGAAGCACCGATTTATCGGATGTAAATTGGTATATGAACTGATTTTCCCAACGCACATCCCTATGCAAATCAATATTTGCTTTCAGGTCAGCAGCCACAACAGAGAGCCATCCCATTTTCTGATAAGGAGTAGGATATTTACCATCTGCCGTTCTGCCCATATAAACCGGTTGGTGGATATTATCCGTCTTGACATTTAAAGAAATTCCTTGTTTAGGCAAGTCAAATCCAAAACGACCATCTACGCGGTGCCAATAGTCAAAGCCATTTTCCCATCCTGTGTGTGGGAAATAGAATTTGCCCAAGAACTTGGTGTTTGAGTCACGATGTCCTCCTACACCATATGAGATTCGCATGGGCACCTTTCCAGCCTTAAAGGAGTGAGCCAAGTCAATGTCCAGATTACATTCGGACTGGAGAGGACCCCAGAAGAATACATTGCCCACAATAGAATAGTCAATCTTACTATGAGACAAATCTCTCGCATCTGAGATGTTAAATCCTAATTGAAGGTTGTTGTCATGATGTTCAAAGGCTGAAGTGTCTTTTAACAAAACGGGCTGACCTTCTATGTAGTTACCATGAAAACGATAGTCGTGTTCAAAAAATGCGACCAAAGAAAAAGGCATTTTTTCTACATTCTCCCGCAATACTTGTACGGCTAATGTGTTACGTACAATTTGAAACTCTGCATTGAATCTGTCGTATGCAGGGTCCTTGATGCCACGTTTCACTCCTTCCCAACG
>CALGCU010000013.1 GCA_937886455.1 uncultured Bacteroidales bacterium
CCACACTGCCATAACGGCTGGTAAAACTCAATCCATTAGTCCCGCTTGGCGTGTAAGAGGTAATGGAATGTCCACGTGGTGTAACTACATAAAAAGCAGGGGTAGGAGTGGCTGCCCATTCAATGGTACGTGCTACAATGTGAGCACCATCTTGTGATTGAAAACTTATGCCGGTGCAAGCATAAGTGTGGCACAATGACCCAACGAGGACACCAATGCCAAGTAAGATAAATTTTTTCATAATATAAGGTGTTAAGTAATATGCAGAAGTATAACATTATTGCCCTACAAAAAGTTTGAATCAAATGAAAAGAAAAACCCCACACTTCCGCGACCATCTCGGGACCACCTCGGGACCACTACATAGGAATAAGATACTATGGTGCAATAAAAAATACCTTCACTTGGTATCTCAAAAAAAAATCACTAACTTTGCAAACTTATGTTAAATTAGCACGAATAGTGCTGATGTAACATGTAACGAAAAAAGTATAACGTATAAAATAAAATAAATATTATGGATTACAAGCAGTTTATTTCTCTTTGGTTTGCTGAAGATATTGGTGATGGCGACCATACAACTCTTTCATCTATCCCTGCGGATGCAATGGGAACATCGCGTTTGATAATCAAAGAAGAAGGCGTCATTGCCGGGGTAGAAGTGGCAAGAGAAATTTTTAACGCCTTTGACCCGGAACTCAAAATGGAAGTATATATCCAAGATGGAACGGAAGTAAAACCGGGAGATGTTGCGTTTGAAGTCACGGGTAAAATTCAGTCATTGCTCCAAACTGAAAGACTAATGCTTAATATCATGCAACGAATGAGTGGAGTGGCAACTACTACACGTCGCTACGCTAAAGCATTGGAAGGAACAAAAACACACGTATTAGACACACGTAAAACCACACCGGGATTACGCTTACTGGAAAAAGAAGCTGTGAAAATAGGAGGAGGAATGAACCATCGTATCGGACTCTTTGATATGATCCTACTGAAAGACAACCATGTGGATTTTGCAGGTGGAATAGACAAAGCCATCGATAGAGCGCATGCCTATCTGAAAGAAAAGGGCATTCAGGTGGACTTGGTGTACATTGATCCTCCTTTTGCCAGCGGTGCAGATTATGCCAAAAAGATTTATATCCGCCGTAATCCCAAGGTGGCAGAAGCTATCGCCCAAGCAGAACAGGAACTTGATGTTGACGAACTCAAAGCCTTTGAAGAAAAGATGTACGGCGATGTTTGGGATAAAGAAAAGTATCTCAACTGGATGTACGAAAACTTGATGGCTATTAAATCAGTAATGAGTGACACCGCAAGTATCTATGTGCATTTGGATTGGCATATCGGGCATTATGTTAAGATTTTAA
>CALGCU010000014.1 GCA_937886455.1 uncultured Bacteroidales bacterium
GATTTATTGACACACCTTCTATCGCAACCCACGAGCAATAATCCTCAACCTTTTACCCATAAGGAGCAGGTAGTGTTGCAGTTTATTCAATCTCTTGTAAAACATCACACGAGAGAGCGACAAGTGGCTTTCTATGCAGCCGAAGCAGGTCTTTCACAACGATATTTCTCGTCTATTGTCTCAGAGCGCATAGGGATGACTCCCATGGCGATTATCACATTAGTAACCATCAATAATGCCAAACGCCTCCTATGCAAGAAAGGTATGCTCGTGAAACAAGTGGCAGAGGAATTGGGTTTTCCTGAGCAATTTACTTTCCGTAAGTATTTCAAAACACATACCGGAATCTCTCCGCGCGAATATCAAAAGATGTATCAATAACATCCTACAGCAAAATATCGCTATCCGATAAAACGAAGTTATTTCTATCTTATTCCTATCTAATGGTAACGGTATGGTAACGGGGATGATGGGTATTTGGTAGAGTATAGATTAGAGTTGTCCGGCTTCTACGAGCGTTATTACTCTTTCTACGATTTTGTCTTGTTCATTCATTTCGGCATCAAATTCCACCTTTAGGTTATTTCCAAACAGGCGTGCTATACCTTGCCAGAAGAAAGCCACAAAGCCACCCTTATAGTATTTAATGACCTCATACGATGTTTGATCACATTGTCTATCAACCAATTTCATGAGCATAAAACCTTGTTTTGCTGTCATTCCTCGGAAGGTTTTCTCATACTTCTTAAAGAGTTGGCGTTCGTACTTATTCATGTATGAACGTCTGTCTTTTTTGAGAGGTATAGTAGCTAATATAGAATCGGTGAACTGCATTTCATGCGCGATCAATTTAGCATAGGGCAGTGTTTTCTTAACATCACGCACTGTCCTCCAATAGAAGCGTTCTTGCTTTTTACTCTTAAATTTTAAAGGAGGATAGACATATATTTCGCGCAAAAAGACCACAGGTATAGTATCGCCACATCTTACTTGTGCCATCAATTCTACACTTTCCGCTTTAAGAGATATGGTGCTTATGCTCAGCAGGAATATACAGAGCAGGAGTCTGTGTAATTGATATTGTTTTTGCATGTATTGTTGTATATTCATGACTTATGTTGTATCTTTGTAGAAGATGTACTGCACTCGTTGCAAAATATATTGAAGTAAACTTCGTATATTTCACTCGTTTGTTATTATCTTTGTTGCATGCCTTCTAAACGTTGTTCACTCCTCGCCTTCTTAGTTGGTTTGTGTTTATCCACCTTTGCACAAATCAGTGATATCATCCCTTCCGGCACATCCATTGCCAATACTTCAGTAGCGCGCACCCATCAGTGGGATGCATTTTCAAATCCTGCCAGTTTAGCTCAAGAAGGATTGTCATTTGCATTTCAATATGAAAACAAATATCTACTTGCCGAACTTTCAGGTAAGACCGGTCAGGTGTCTTATTGCAATCGTTGGGTGAATGTCGGTGTTGCCTTTATGCACTTCGGTTATAAGCAATATAGCGATATCATGGCCGGTGTATGTTTGTCTCACAATTTCAATCAACGCTTCATTATAGGGGTACAATGCAATTATTATGCCGCATATTTTGGCGACGAAGCCGGATACAAAGGTACGGTTTTCCCTCAGATTGGTATCAATGTTTCCGTATGTAAAGGATTAAATATCGGATTTCACGCCTTTAATCCCTTCCTTCAAAACATCAAAGGTGACCTTGTAGAGAAGCAGATTCCCGCCTTATTTAGCCTTGGTACATCCTATCATTTCTTGGATCAATTCACTTGGACTGTACAGATAGACAAAGAAGTGAGAAGTCCTTTTCGCGTAGCTACCGGTTTGGAATATCAAATAGTGAAGCAGTTTGGTGTTAAATTAGGTGGTTATGCCAATCGTAGTTTCACTCCCTGTTTGGGTGTGAACCTATGTTTTGGAGGCTTTAGGTTTGATCTTCACTGTGAATGGGATCCGCTCTTAGGAGTAAACACACAAGGCAATATCCGTTATACAATTCATTGATTCGATGAGATTCGTCAGGCACATACATATTATTATTCTGTGTTTATTTTTTATTTCTCCTGCACTTGCACAAGAACTTAAGATGGATGCCGACATAGAAAACATTCTTCAAGACATTTATTATCAGATGAGCGAAGAAGATGGCGAATTGCCCGAATGGGAAGAAGTATATAGCACCCTTCGTCACTATTCCGAGCACCCCATCAATCTCAATAACACCACAAAAGAAGAACTTGAGCGCCTACACGTTTTATCAGACTTACAGATAGAGAACTTGCTCTATTACCTGTATAGTCATGGCAAGATGCATAGCATTTATGAGCTCCGTTTGATTGAAGGTATGGAGAGTTATCATATTCGTAATTTACTTCCTTTTGTGTATATCGGTGAAACAAGTTCCTCTGACAAGAAAAGGCCTTTTCATCCCAAGGAAGTATTTAGATATGGTCGTCATCAGGTCATGTTACGTATAGACCGAGGAGCAGAAACCAAAGAAGGTTATCGTTTGTCACGTGAAGACGAAGACATGCCAGAAGAAGAGATACCCACATCCTCCTACAAGGGCGATCCGTTTTACACTTCATTACGCTATACCTTCCGTTATAAGCAACACTTTGATGTCGGGATTCGTGTAGAGAAAGATGCAGGAGAGCAATTTTGGGGAAAATATAATAAAGGATTTGACTCTTATGGCGGACACGTTCAAGTGAGTGATATAGGGTGTATTCAGACCTTAGTTGTAGGTGATTTTAAGGCAAAGTTCGGCCAAGGTCTAATGCTCAACAGTGATTTTCGCTTATCCAAATCAGCTTCATTAAGCAGCATTAAATCAGGCGGAGCTTTATTACGAAAGAGTAGCTCCACCAATGAGTACAATTTTTTCAGAGGCGTAGGTTCCACCTTACGATGGGGACATTGGCAATGGAGCGGTTTTTACTCTTATCGACGTTTAGATGCTGACACAACCGGAGGTTATGTTCATAGCATATCCGAGACCGGTCTTCATCGTACTGAGTCAGAGTATGCAAAATGGCACACAGTAGGTGTTCACACTGCCGGCATGAATGTGAGCGTTCAGTACACTAAGTTTCGTGTTGGAGCTAATGTGTTGTTTAATCATCTCAGTCTTCCTATGCACACGAGTGCAACTCTCTATAATCAACCAACTCCAGACGGGAAAATACAATTCAGTGGTAGTCTTGACTATCAGGGTCGTGTATCCAATTTCCTATTTTTTGGAGAAACCGCATTAACACACCAATTAGGTTGGGCGAGTATTAATGGAGTGAAGTTTTACCCCTGTGATGTATTAGGCGTTGTGGCTCTTCACCGCTATTATTCCGGTCGTTATTATTCCATGTGGGGGAATAGTTTTTCAGAGAGTTCATCTATGCGTAACGAACAAGGATTTTATGTCGGCATAGAAACATCACCTATTCGTCATTGGAAGTTTACCGCCTATGCCGATGTGTTTCGTTTTCCTTATCCCCAATATGGTATAGACAAGCCCTCCGAAGGATTTGATTACATGTTAGAGAGCACATACAGTCCCCATCAACGCTTAAGTATGAGTCTAAAAGCCCGCTGGAAACAGAAATTGACCAATGTAGAGACCTCTGTATTGCCACTTCAAAAGGCACAACTGCGATACCATCTTATCTGCCATCACAAGCACTTTAGTTTTAAGACGCGTTTAGATGGCAATCTGTGTAAGATAAGCCGTGAGCAGAACAGTTATGGTTATAGTATTGCCCAAGACATTGGTTATAACAATCCTCATTTCCCTCTCAGTGGTAACCTTCGTTTTCAGATGTTTCACACCGACACATATAACAACCGCATTTATATCTATGAGAATGATGTGCTCTATGCATTTTCCAACCCTATATCCTATGGCACCGGTTGTCGTTATTACCTGAACCTAAAATATAGTTTCAAGCGATGGTTTAGCATTTGGTTGAAAGTAGCTCAAACCGTGTATGCCGATGGTCGTTCTTCCGTTGGTTCCAGCCATGATAAAATAAGCGGAAACCGTAAAACCGATTTCCGCCTATTATTTCGTTTTTCTATTTAGGTATATATCCTATATAGATGTTATCCGCAGTGGAAGTATTGTTCCACAAGGGCTAACAATTTAGGTTCGTCATTTTGAATCTTTGCATAAAGCCCTTTATCCTCCATTTTGCGCAGATTAGCAATCATACCATCAATAGCACGTGCATTGAACACACCTTCAGCTTCAAATGCTGCACGTTGTTTTTCAAGCCAATCTCCAGACTCAACGCAGCAAGTAGGCAATTGTTCCAATCCAGCGAGCAAAGCACGATTTTTTTCGCTGTGTATATCACCATCCACATAAGTGTTTTGTGCCACTTCCAAAGAATTAGCTTGTTCCAGTCCGTATCTGCATGCTACGCACAATCCCGCCAACAAGAAGTATATGTCAGCCGAGCCATCCGGCGAGCGCATTTCAACCGTTTGTTTTTGTGTAGTATCAAAATTAGCCGCTTGTTCCAAAGGATTAGCGATAGCACACATATCAGTATCAGCCGTCCATCCGAGTGGTACTCTCACTAATACAGAACGGTTTCTGTCTCCCCAGCATACATTTGTAGGAGCTTCTTGATGAGGCACCAGGCGGAAGTAAGAAGTTGGGTTTCTGTTTCCGAATGCGGTAATAGAAGGAGCCAATACCATCATTCCACCGATAGCTTTTCTTGCATACGCAGATAGTTGTCCGTTTTCCACCATACAATTTTTTCCGTCTTTCATCAAGCGCATGTGTACGTGTAATCCAGAACCCGCTTTACCCACTGTGATTTTCGGTGCGAATGTAATGTCTAATCCACATTCATACGCCAAGTTTCTGATTACCCATTTAGCCAAAGTCAATTGGTCAGCTGCAGTTTCAACCGGGCATGGTAAGAACTCTATCTCATTTTGTTCATAGATTTTACCATTCAGTTTGAAGTTACCCACTTCTGAGTGTCCATACTTAATCATTCCTCCAGTGTGAGCTACATAAAGCATACATTTTTTTCTAAACTCATTGAATTTAGCATAAGGTCCTGATTCGTGGTATCCTCTTTGATTAGTAGCCGGGAACATTTCATCATCCGGTGCGATAACATAATATTCCAACTCACCCATTGCTTCAAAAGTAAGACCTGTTTTTTCAGTAAAAGCTTGAGCTGCACGACGCAATGTATTTTCAGGAGAACCACCGAAAGGTTTACCTTCCTTATCAAAGAAAGCACATAGCATGCACAGAGTAGGAATTTCAGCAAACGGGTCAAGGAATGCTGTAGAGAATCTTGGCAGTACGTATAAGTCACTATTTCCCGCTTCAACATAAGAAGGGAATAGGCTTGATCCGTCCACTCTTTCTCCACATGTTAGGATTGTTTCGAGGTAAGCCAAATTATTTACCACAAAGTTTAGTGTTTTCACACGTCCGTCTTCCGCCGGATACATGAAATTTACCATTTGGATTTCATTCTCAGTGATGTAGCGAATGATGTCTTCCTTAGTGAATTGAGTTGAAGGTTTCTTCAAGTATGCCACGACTTCGTTGGCATTTAATTCAATTTCTTTGTTCATATCATATTAGATTTAAAGATTTCTTAAAGGTTCGGCAAACATACATAAAATGTGGGACATCCCCAAATTTTCTTTCCATTAGAATAGTTTTCTTGTTGCAAAACATCCATTTTCAAAATCAATCTTCAGTATGTAGATTGTTTTTTCTTGCGGTAGAACGATGTTATTACTATAAGAAGAGGCAACGCATGCACCTTTCACGTCATATAATGTGATTCTTCTTATGTTTTGTTCCGCAGTGATGTTTACATATCCATTCTGTTGTATAGCAATAGAGAAGTTCACTTCCGGTTGCGGTATCGCTACTTCAATTTCAGGTAATATCGGGTCTTGTTTAGCCGTAATTGTTTCCAGATAGTTTTCTAAATAAGAATATCCATTTTCGGCAATAGCAGACGCATCATTAGGGTCATTAGGGTTCATATTGTTAGCAGTTTCCCATTCATCCGGTATTCCATCCTTGTCTGTATCATCCGGAATAGTTTCTCCCTCTTGCATAGAAAGGTCAGGCCATGCCGACCAGTTATCGTCAGCATTAGCCGGTTTGAGGTCGTTTTGTGAGTCGATTATTCCCACGTATTGTGGTATATACGTTCCTTTGTGTACTACCGGTCTTTTTCCAGCCGCTTCCGCCAGGATTCTCACGTCCACTTCATCCCTTCTTGGTAGTAAGCATCCAGCATTTTCAATCACTCTTTGATAAGCTTTATTGGCATCATCCAGCACAAACAATCCGCTGAGTCCGCATGAATCACTACGGAAGTGGTTCATGTGTGTTTCACTTTTTCCTCTTTCAATATCAATAGCCTTCATTGCATCCGATGTGGCTGCATTAAACCAGTTGTCAGCATTGATTGCAGAGTAGTCTCCCCCGAAAACATCCTCACTTGTGTGTTTTCCGTTTGCATAGTGAAATTCGTTTTCTTCCATTACATTTCCACTTACATACCACTTTGCTTTATTAGTAGAAGACGTGTGACTTATACGTGCGAACCATCTGTTACCACCAGCACAAGCATCAGTAGCAGGTCCGGGTTTGTAGTAATTATTTACAAGGTTGTTGTGCACATAAGTTCCCGTGTGCACAGACAATGTATCCTTAGTAGTCACACCATTTTCCGTTTTATTTTTGATAGTGTAGAGTGTATCAGGCACGGTACATTCCCCTCCATATACAGCTTCCTTCTTTCCCCAATTGAAGATCACATTATTTGCTATTTCAGTGTCCACATATTGGTCGTGACTTCCATAGTTAGTATTTCCATCTCTTGCTCCGTTAAGTCTCGGGCTTCTGCTTGCACAATGTGCAAAGAGGTTGTGGTGGAAAGAGGAGTGTTCCCCTCCCCATTGGCTTCCGTATCCCCTTACCCCTTTTTTGTGTCTTGAGTAGTAGAGTGGTTCACTTAGGATACACCATTGCATAGTAGTAGAGTCATTGTCATACATAGTGACATTTTCCTCCATTGACCAACTGAACGAGCAGTGGTCAATAATGACATGCTTAGTATTTTCGATGTCAATCGCACTATAGTTACTTCCCGCCTCATCGCCCGCTCTGAATCTCAGGTGTCGAATGATGACATTATCTTTACACACATATATATTTGCTCCAGAAATGCACACACCTCCCCCAGGAGCAGACTGTCCGGTCATGGTAACATTAGGGTGTGCGAATTTGAGTCTGCTTGTCAGTTTTATAGTACCGCTAACAGCAAACAAAACAGTTCTTGGCGTATCATCACCGCTTCGTAGTGCCCATCTGAGCGTTCCTTCCACTAAGTTGTCATCTGTGCAATCATCCAATCTTGTAACATACTTGACAACACTTCCCTTTTCATCAACTGCCCTTCCACCTGTGGCATATCTTCCCCATCCTTCCGCTCCCGGAAAGGCAGACTGTTGTGCAGACAAAGTAATTGTTGAGTTGAACAGTATTAGTATCAATAAGTAAGTTATTTTTCTCATAATATTTTTCAATAAGTTGTTATAACAAAGTACAAAAAATGTTTTTTTAGATGCATTTTAGTTATTTAGTTCAGAGTAGTAGAGATACAGGGCAATGATCAGAGTGTACCACATCAGCCATTATAGAAGCACCTGTGAGTTGTGGTTTCAGGTCAGTAGAGACCCAGTGGTAGTCAATGCGCCATCCTGCATTTCTTGCCCTTGCACCTCCTCTAAAGCTCCACCAACTATATTTATTAGGCGAAGAGTCGAAACAGCGGAATGAGTCCACCATTCCCATTGCTTCATATCTGTCCATCCATTCCCTTTCTTCCGGCAAGAATCCGGACACACCAATTTGACGTTCCGGGTGGTTTATATCAATTGGTTTGTGGCAGATGTTGTAGTCGCCACATACGACCAATTTAGGTCGTTCAGCACGTAATGTTTCAATGAAAGGTAGGAAAGCTTCCAAGAAGTCCATTTTGAAAGCTTGTCGTTCATCACCCGATGATCCAGAAGGCACATAAACACTCACTACAGTTATATCACCAAAATCAGCTCGGAGTACTCGTCCTTCCGCGTCGTAGCGTTCATTGTTCATTCCTACTACGACTTTGTCCGGTATTTGTTTACAGAGTATTCCCACTCCGCTGTATCCTTTTTTTTGTGCAGAATGAAAATATCCATGATATCCCAGATTTTCAAAGAGTGTGACATCTATTTGTTCAGGTTGTGCTTTCGTTTCCTGTAAGCAAATTACATCGGGTTCTTCCGTTGCCAGCCAATCGGCAAATCCCTTTCCGATAGCAGCTCTGATACCATTTACGTTATATGAAATAATCTTCATGACTATGGGCAAATTACTTTTTCAGTTCCAATTATTTGTCCTTTATTGTTTTTGATGAGGAGTAGATATACACCCTTTTGTGTGTTGAATCTACATGTTTCATTCACTGTCTTATGTTCAATGAGTTGTCCCATCATGTTGTACAGTTGTGCTTCACCTTCCGTTAAGTTGGACAAGATAATAGCAGAAGGTTGAGTGGTGATGTTGTAAGCGTTTTGAGTATTAGTAGTAATATCCGTAGAAGATATTAAGCATGCTTTCATTGCATATACACAGAACCGTTGCTTTCCGCCTTCAGTAGCAAAAGTGATTCTTGTGTTTTCAGTAGCATTTTTTATGATAAATTGTTGTTCTATATCCGATCCACCCAGATAGGATACACTCAATGAGCTTTCCGTGTTTACAGAAAGTTTAACAGAAGGAGAGTCGTTATTGAAGTTTTTCAACAAGACAGACACTTGTATATCCCCATTCATTCCCAATTGCGGAGAAGTGAGTGTGCCTCCCAGTTTGCTACTACCCATTTTGAGTCCTTGTTCATCCGCATACACTTTGGTTCCTTCCCATCCGGCATTATCACAATGGAAGTCTAATTCATCAGCTATGTCCGTGTTTGCATTGGCACTTACTTCACTGAATTGCTCAGTGAAACATTCATCCGATACATCTCCGATGTTATCATCAAAATTGTCTTCACTATTCATAAAATCAAATGAGATAGTACCATTATTTTCTTCAATAGATGATATGGGGTAGTTGGCAAAGAGTGAAATGTGATTAGCACCACGTGGGAATACATCCCCATTATCGCCAAATTCGCTTGAAGCTCCATCTGCTTCCACTATGTCTATTCCCATTCCTCTTGAGTAATTATTGACAGTGTTGTTGTACCAAGACGATTCAGAGAAATTGATTTTAGTAATGAGCAGTCCATGTCCCGGCAGGTATGCGTCCCATCCAGAGTTTTGTCTATTTTCCAGCATGTAGAACAATGTAGGCGATGGGGCAAGTCCTTGCAGGTTGTGTTCACCTGTAGAAGTGACAATGTATGCTTTATTAGAAGTGTGTAAAGGTTCAAGTAGAACAGAAGTTTTTTTATTTAGTACTTCCGGAGTGATCCATCCCATGAATAATCTTTCATAAGCAGAATATGTAGGCGGTGTTCTTCCCTCGTTATTATAGGGTCCCATGTCCATTACGTCCCAATATCCCAATGTATTGTGTGAAGATCCATCAGTAGGATAGAGGTCAGGTAGTCCTAATGCGTGTGAGAATTCGTGCGTGAAAGTTCCAATACCACACATATCACTTCCTGTATCTCCTTTCAGTTCATTCATACAAACATAAGAGTCGATTACTTTTCCATCTATTGTGATTGATTGGTTAGTAGCCGATAGGTAGTATTGGTGTGGCCATATTGTGTTTTCCGGAGCCCATTCCGCTTCGCTATATCCCGCATAAAAAACAGATACATTATCCACATATCCATCATTATCAGTGTCATACAAGCTGAAGTCCACTCCCGCTTCTTTTGCCAGTTGACATGCTTCCACAACAAGTTTGTCGGCATATAGGTCAAATCCATCCGCATCGTTTTGTCCATAGTAGTTTAGATTTTGCGATGCTGTGTAGGGTCCGTACACATCAAATTGAGGAATATATTTTCCATTTGATGCGATTTCAAAATAGTCTTTTACACTTCCCGTACCTCCGTTTTCTGCGTAGTTTTTCTTATTGAGTAGGTCGCTAAAAGCACTATTGGGATTCGTACCCATGAAACTTTTGTCTTTAAAGTTCATAAGTATGACGAGATTTTTTGAGGCTTGTACAGGTCTTGTAAGTCTCTTTTGTTTTATGGCGTTTCTTTTCGGAGATACAGTAGTTGTGTTTTGTTGTGTTAACTGTTTTCTAATCCACTCATGTTCCTCCGGACTTCTTAGTTCGCTATTATTTGCTTTCACTCCCGATGTTACCCTTTTAGCCATATTGTTTAGGAGAGCATATTCAAATATACCCTCTTGGTTGCGCATTAGTGGAATACCATCTTCAGTAGCCCAGTAGTGAGTGAATTCATCCCCTACGAGTTGTATTTTGATTTCGGTTCCATCACTTTGTTTGCAGTTTTTAATGTTTCTTTTAGCCGGTATGGCAGCTACATTCCATGTGATAAGTGTCAATAGAAACAGACACGACAATGTTTTTCTCATGACAAGGCTTTATTTTTTTATTGATTAGTGTTTTATTCCTTTTCTTTCCAAGAATTTATTTTCACATTTTGTTCTCTTTTCTTGGTTGTGTGCTTGTCGGCATGTTAGTTTTACAGCCCCATTTTTTCTTGCTTTAGCGTATTTGTAGCATCCCTTGTTGTCTTGGATTATTTCGTACCCATCAAGCGTAGTTCGATAGTGTTTTCTTTCATCTCCGTGTAGGCGCATAGTGAGTGTGTCGCCATCCGGTTGTACATATTGTATAGGATGAGGTGTTGCCGGTATTCGTGCCATTCTTGTTCGTTGCGCTATGGCAGTGATTGTCATAGCTCCCATGATACATATGAAAAGTTTACGCATAGTATTTATTGATTAACTTCTTTAATTTTTCGATATAATTTAGATGCGAATACAAAGTTATTTAGTTCTTCACAGTCGGCATGGAATATTTCTTCCGCAGTACCTTCCCATCGTTTTTCCCCTTTTTCGAGAAACATGATGTGGTCTCCGATTTCCATGATTGAGTTCATGTCGTGTGTATTGACAATGGTTGTAATGTTGTATTCCTGTGTGATTTCATGTATTAGTTGGTCTATGATTAAAGAGGTTTGTGGGTCTAAGCCAGAGTTAGGTTCATCACAGAAGAGGTATAGCGGATTCATCACGATGGCTCTGGCTATAGCAACACGTTTTTGCATACCCCCGCTTATTTCAGAAGGTGCAAGGTGGTAACTACGTTCCGGTAGATTGACTCTTTGCAGGCAGAATTTAGTTCTTTCTTCCCGTTCTTTTTTTGTCATAGATGCAAACATTTCCAGTGGATAGATTACATTTTCAAAAACCGAGAGTGAGTCAAACAGAGCAGCCCCTTGGAATAACATTCCGACTTCCTTTCGTAATGTTCTTATTTCCTTATCAGGCATGTCCCGTCCGTCGTATTCAATTCTTCCTTGATCCACTCTGTGTAGTCCGATGATTGACTTCATCAGTACAGTTTTACCTGAGCCACTTTGCCCGATAATCATATTAGTTTTTCCTGCTTCCAGGATTACGGATACATCTTTTAAGACCCTATTTCCTTCAAAGGATTTAGATACATTTTTTACTTCTATCATAATGGTTCAGGTTTTTCTATGTCAGCATTAAGTTAGTTAGTAATAAGTTGAAGAAGAGCACCAATACACTGCTATTAACAACTGCGTTAGTGCTTGCTTTACCAACGTCGAGTGCACCTCCATAAGCATAGTATCCATAGTATGCTGCCACTGACGTGATGATAAACGCAAATACGAGTGATTTTACCACAGAATAGAATACATAGTATGGAATAAAAGCGTATTGAATACCAAGTAGGTAGTCGGCTGTTGTGATGATGTCAGTGAAAAGTCCTACGCAGTATCCTCCTACCAGTCCCACTGTCATGCTTATGATGACCAGGAAAGGCATCATAACAACAAACGCCACCACTTTAGGTAGAATCAGATAGTTGGCCGAATTGACTCCCATAATTTCCATTGCATCTATTTGTTCTGTGATTCTCATAGTGCCAATTTCAGAGGCTATGTTAGAGCCTACTTTTCCTGCCAATATAAGGCATAGAATGGTGCTTGAGAACTCCAGCAGTAGAGTGTCGCGTGTGACTAATCCGGTGCTGTATGTTGGCAGTAGAGGATTTTCGGTGTTTAGTTTTGTTTGTATTGTCATGATAGCTCCGATGAAGACGGATATGATGACTACAATGGGTAGTGATTCAATGCCCAGTTTTTCGAGTTCTTTAGTGAATTGTCTAAAGAACATTTTCCAGCTATCCGGTTTGGTGAAAACTCGTTTCATCAAGAGGCAATATTCTCCTATTTGTTTTAAAAAATTCATAGTTATATTTCCTTTCTTGTTATAGGTGTTGGTTTGCTATATTTGTGATATATTTTTGTTTTTAAGATATGGTTTCTTTTGTTGTATTTATTTTTTCCTGCATTTTTTGTTCTTCTTCCAGTATCAGTTCTTGTTTTATGAGTAGTTTTTGTTGAGTTGAAATTTGCGGCATTCTGATTAGTTGTTGATGTAGTAACAATGTAGCCCAAGCATCAGTTGCAGCATATTGTTGTTGTGCGTCTGTGAGTTTGTCAGTTTCCCAATTTGTGAGTCTTTGTGTTTTTGATATTTTCATATTAAAAACGATGGCAAATATCTTTTGTAGGCTTAGTTCAAAAATGCCATAATCGTTTACGATATCTTGTATATCAACAACATTTTGTGGGTTAAGTCCTTTTATTCTTCCTTTTAGTGCTCTTAAATCGTCTCTCATTGAGAGTCCTACTTTAGTGATTTTATCCGATTCGAATAGTTTTTGAATTTCGGTGTAATCTTTCAGTAGATTCAGTCTGAACAAGTAGCAGTGTGTGAGCGTAGCCACTTGCAACAACGCGACCGGGTATGATATTCCTTTTTTGAATGCGGGTCTTGTTTCGGTGTCAATACCTACTGCAGTTGATTGCATGATACATTCCAGTGCCTGTTTTGCTTGTTCAGGTGTTCTTACTTCAATTATATCCCCTTCAAAAATCAGCGAAGGCATATTTGCGACAAGTTGCTTGTCTATTTTATGAACAAAAGGTTGCACGTTAATTATTCGTTTTTATAAAAGTCTAACAATCCATCCATTTGTTCATCATGGCAATGACATTCGTCTTCATGGTGGCAGTGGGTATGTTGCTGTTGGTCATCCTCCCATGTTACCGTGCATGAGATGTGATGTAGTTCTCTTAGTGCATTCAGTAGTTTAGCTCCCCAATGTTCCGTAAATGCCTGCCTTGCAGCCGTCAGTGCTTGTGCCATTACAAATATGTCAGCGGTTTGGTAGTTGCCTGCCAGGTCTTTAATTTCCTGGTATATATCCGCCACTTGTTCAGAGATGTACGCCACTGTTGGTTCGTCCGTGAGGTTTCTGTTTTCGTGCAATAGTTCCAGATAAGCGTCGTGTTCTCCTAAAGCATCACTTATGCATGCCGCCACAGCATTATAATCGTTTTCAAATACAAATTGTTCAAGGTATCCTTCCAATTCTTCTTCCGGTGTGTTCAGACAAACCGTTTTGGTGTAGAGTGAAGAAAGAAGTTTTAATAAGTTTTGTACAACTTCCTTTGGTTGGAATTCATAAGCATGTTCTAAGAATCGGCATGTTTGTGCCACAATTGTGATGAAATCAATTACTTGATTGCTATATACATAGTGTTGTGGAAGCCCATCAATTTTTTCCATGTTTGTATGTTTTTTTCTATAAGTGAATTAGCAAACAAAGGTAGTAAAACATGCTTGAAGGCGCAAATTTTATTTTGTTAAAAGTACTTATAGGACGCTCACGATGTGAGCTGTAGGACGGCGAAGCCTATAGGACGTTCGTTTCACTCACTGTAGGACGGGCAGAGCCCTGTAGTACACTTCGCTGTAGAGCGTTCGTTATACTCACTGTAGTAGGGCTTTGCCTTGAATTTTTTCTCTCAATTATCTTTTTTGTT
>CALGCU010000015.1 GCA_937886455.1 uncultured Bacteroidales bacterium
GTGTTCCTTGCATGCGGTCTCATAGGTATGATATATTCATTCGTACTCATCGCACTGGTAAGAGACCCGGGACGCGAGAAGAGCGCAAAGAGCGAGAAGGACCCGAACCAGCCAAGCGTGATGAAGAGCATCTCTCTTGTGCTCAGCAACATGGCATTCTCCATCTCATGTATCACAATGCTCTTTACTTGTTCTAACTCCTCAGTAGGTACAGAGAAGTTAAGTTCGTCGTGTACTTGCATGTTCATAGTGGTTTTCAAATGGTTGTCTTTTAGCGCTTTTGATATCTTAATCATGGCTATCTTAATAATGTCGGCAGCTGTGCCTTGTATTGGAGCATTCACTGCATTTCGCTCCGCAAAACCTCTCACTACACTGTTGCGTGAGTGAATGTCGGGTAGGAAACGCTTTCTTCCGAGTAGAGTTTCTACGTATGACAACTCACGTGCCTTGTCAATGGAGGCATCTATGTATTGTTTCACACCCGGATAAGCTGCAAAATATCCATCTATCAAGTCTTTGGCCTCTGTTCTGGAAATGCCCAGACGCTCAGACAAACCGAAAGCTGATATACCATAAATAATGCCAAAGTTTGCGGTTTTTGCTTTTCTTCGCATGTCTGACGTCACTTCTTCAAGTGGTAGATTATATATTTTCGCTGCTGTGGCTGCATGAATGTCCACTCCATGATGGAAAGCTTCCAGCATGTTGGTGTCTTGACTCAAGTGAGCCATAATGCGCAACTCTATTTGAGAATAGTCTGCACTTAGAAACACACAACCCTCCTTCGGCACAAAAGCTTCACGAATAACACGCCCCGACTCTGTGCGAATAGGAATATTCTGTAAGTTAGGATTGCTCGAACTCAAGCGCCCGGTCACAGCCACTGTTTGATTATAAGATGTGTGAATCCGTTCGGTGTTTGGGTTGATTAACAAAGGCAAAGCATCAACATACGTACTCAACAATTTCTTTTGTTCTCTGTAATCTAAAATCTTTTGCACTACCACGTGTTTGTGGCGCAAACCTTCCAATACTTCTTCTGATGTGGAGTATTGTCCGTTTTTGGTTTTACGCACACGCTCATCCACCTTTAATTTCTCAAACAATACATCGCCCACTTGCTTGGGTGAGTTGATGTTAAACCTCTCGCCTGAAAGGGAGTAAATTTCCTCCTCCAATTGGTGTAAATTTGCTGAAAGAAGTTCTGATGAATGTGCCAGTGTGGTTGTGTCTATCGAAACACCCTCCCATTCCATATCGACTAGAACACGCATCAGGGGCATCTCCACTTCATTCAGTAAATAATGAAGATTTTTGCTTTCTATTTCTGCATGAAGTAACTTTTTCAAACGAAGTGTAATGTCGGCATCTTCACAAGCATAATTAGCCAATAATGCAAGATCAACCTGACGAATAGACAATTGATTCTTTCCCTTCTTGCCCACTAAGTCATCATAATGAATGGTGTGATAGTTCAAGTAAATCTCAGCCAGATAATCCATCCCGTGACGTAGGTCTGGTTGTAAAAGGTAGTGGGCAATCATCGTATCAAACAAATTTCCTTTCACCTCTACGTCATACCGGCGCAAAACAAGTAGGTCATACTTCATGTTTTGACCCACTTTTGCTATGGTGTCATTCTCGAAGAATGGTCGTAGAGGTTCTATCACAGCGAGAGCTTCATGCCTGTTATCGGGAACCGGAAGGTAGTATGCTTCGCCTTCGTTCCAAGAAAAAGACAACCCCACTAATTCAGCCTCCATGGCATTGACACTCGTGGTCTCTGTATCAAAACACACCTCTGTTTGTTGCAATAATTTAGTAAGAAACTGCTCCTGAACTGACGGTGTGTTAAGCAGTGTATATTTCACCTTGGCAGGGTCAAAAGAGCTTGCAGAACTTACCGCAATTGTTTCTTCCGGTGTGTTGGTTGCTTCTTCAAAGGCATCAAACAATGACATCTGTTGGGGTGCATGAGTGGGCTGAACTGGCTGTAATTTGGCTACAAATTGTCTGAATTCAAGTTCGGTATAGAGTTCCACCAACTTTGTCTTATCCGGTGTGCCTAATACAAGGCGTTCTTCTTGCAAATCCACCGGCACGTCTTTGCGAATGGTAGCCAGAAATTGTGAAAATAAAATGAGCTCTCGGTTGTCTTCTACTTTTTTGCGCAAGGCTCCTTTCAGCTGTTGAACATTGTCTAACAACCCTGATATGCTGCCAAACTCATTCAGTAGCTTCACTGCAGTTTTCTCGCCCACTCCCGGACATCCCGGAATATTATCTGAGGAGTCGCCCATCAATCCCAACAAATCAATCATTTGTTCGCAATTGTTAATGCCGTATTTTGCACAGATGTCCTGAGCTGACATTTGCTCAAATCCACCACTATGGCGTGGACGATACATATAGATGTGTTCTTCTGTGAGAAGCTGTCCATAGTCCTTGTCGGGTGTGGCCATAAACACCTCAAAACCCTCTTTGACAGCCTTGTGTGCTAAGGTACCTATAACATCGTCAGCCTCAAAGCCTTGTACTTCTAAAATAGGTATATGATAAGCCTCGATGATAGACTTGATGTAGGGAATCGATAGTTTAATATCCTCTGGTGTTGCCTCACGCTGTGCTTTGTAGTCTGCATAGGCCTCATGGCGAAATGTCTTTCCGGAAGGGTCAAATGCCACTCCTACATGGGTGGGCTGGAGACGTTTTAACAAATCCTCCAAAATGTTTACAAAACCAAATATGGAAGAGGTGTTCAAACCTTTGGAATTAACACGCGGATTCTTTATAAAAGCATAGTAGGCACGATAAATCATCGCGTATGCGTCAATAAGCAAAAGCCTTTTCATAGTCTGTTCTATTCTATTGATTTAGCACTCAGTTTTTCTAATTTATTAATCTGTCGATAACAACGAACATGATATAGCAAGGCGGCAATGGAAAGACCTACAATAAAACCAATCCAAATACCTATTTCACCCAATCCACAGATAAAACCTAAATAATAACCCACCGGCAAATTTATACATATATATGAGATAAACGCATACACCACCGGACGTCTCACGTCTGTCAGCCCTCTCAATATGCTCACTCCCACTGTTTGCATTCCATCAGAGATTTGAAAAAGACCGGCTAAGATAATCAGCGGAGCGGCTGTGGTTATCACATCCACATCGGTAGTAAATATACGGGGAATATAGGAGGCAAAAACGATCATTAAGAGTGCCATCAACGAATTAGTCAATAAACAAAGATGAACTGATGCCTTACCTGCCATGCGCAATGCATAAAAATTTCCTTCACCCAAGCGATGGCTCACTCGAATGGTTGTGGCTGAGCCAATACCTACCACCAACATAAAGGTTAGGTTGGATATATTCTGAGCAATCTGATTGGCAGCTAATGGCACTGCACCCAGCCATCCCACCATGATTGAACACATGGCAAAGGCTGTACATTCCAACAACATGTGACCGCCAATGGGAAGACCCACCTGAGCTATCTTTTTCATATAACGACATCTGCCGCCAATACTTTTATCCCACTTCAAAAAAGAGGAAAATTCAGACGAATACTTCAACACAACAAAAAACAATATGGGCATCAACACGCGTGCTATCAAGGTGGCAATTCCTGCACCCACTACCCCCCAACGAGGAAAACCCAGTTTTCCATAAATCAACAAATAATTGAGCACAATGTTAACAACACAAGATACCATCGTGATGTTCATAGCCACCTTAGTGTTGCCAAGTCCTTCTAAAAATTGCTTGCACAGGCAAAATAGTAGATAAGGCAGCAAACTCAGAATCTGAATCAAATAATAAGGTTTTGCCAAAACAATCACCTCCGGCACTTGACCCATAAAATCAAATCCTAAATAAACCATGAGCAAAATCATACTCATCATCACCCCAAGAAGCAATACATACAACAAACCATTCTGAAACAAAGCTTTTACATAACCGGTATCTTTTTGTACAAAGGCTTGTCCCACTAAGGGAGTCAATCCCATCACAGCGCCCATGGCAAAAACATGTCCTAAAATATACACTGAATTGGCAAACGCCACCGCTGCCAACTCCACCGCACCTAAGTGACCCACCATAATATTATCAAAAAGAGCCACCATTCCTCCTCCCACTTGTGTCAACACAACCGGTAAGGCTATTTTTAGATTATTTTTATAGTAAGGGATATATTTCGTAAGGGAAGTAAACATGTTTTTTTTAAAAAAAATCGTTTTTTAGGTCAGATTATTTCGTTTAATGCAAAAAAAATCGTTTATTTGCAGTTGATTAAGAATCTCACAATTATTGTAAATTATAATTATACCATATCATGAACGAAGTTTTAAAGTATTTAGGCGTCATTATTGTCCTATTAGGTGTTGTCACATTTGCTCTTTATTATTATGTCTTTCCTAACAGCAACACTTGCTTGGTGTTAGGTGGTGCTGCGTTGATAATCGGTTTCTTTACTCACGTACTTATCAACAGATTCATGAAATAAAGAACAACGCATTTACTGATAAAAACCGAAGTTTACACTTCGGTTTTTATTTTTTATGCATTAAAAGAGGCTCATCTGACCCTCATCTGCATCTGTTGATTTTCCACTCTTCTTCTTACGAGTCACCTTGGAGGGTTTAGCCTCTGAAACGGGCAATGAACTTTCCGGAATCTCTGCCACTATCTCTAATGCAATTTCCGACAAAATATCTGTGGAAGCCGACTCAGTGGACTCTTCCATGCTTGAAGACTCTTCTACAAGCGCTGGCTCCTCTTCCAAAAGTGCACCTTTCTCCTCAACATTTTCTTCTGCAACAACAGCCTCTTCTGCCATAGAGGGCTCCGATGGTGACAATTCATCTCCCTCCACTACAACTTCTTCTGCGCCTTCCTCCTCATCTGTTTTCACATCCTCTGTCTCCACTTCCAGTGGTTCTAATGCTTCAATATCTGCCACCTTATATGTGGTAAGGCGTTTACCCTTTGCCTTAATGCTTTTCACAGCGATAAAGTCTTCCACATTCACCACCAAGGCTTCACGCGCTTCATCTGCCCCACCGTATGTGATACGTATCTGAGGACGTACATCTTGCATGAGCAGTCGTAGGGATGAATCCGGATGCTCTCCCACAAAGTTTAAGGGCTTTGCTGTAGGCTCAAGCATGAATCGTTTTAGGTAATAATACTTCTGCTCTCCATCCCACAACACTGCCGACCATATGGTGTCTGGATTATACTTGATGATATACAAATAGTCGGCTTCAAAATGATTAGACAAGTCAAATCCGGTGGTGTAATACTCTCCTCGTTTGTTAATCACCAACAACAAGTCATCACTGTGGAACTCCCCGATATAACTACCTCTTCCGTCATAATTCAAACGCAACACATCCGGATCAAACCACACTTCACGACCTCCCAATGTAGAGCCACCCTTTTGTTTGAGGGTCACCTTCACCACATCATTTTTCGTTAGCAGATTACCCATCGACTGTCTGCCCTTGATGGCCAATTCGCTAAAATCCTTTTCTATGACATTCTTCTTCAACTTAGGATTTGGCTTTAAGGTAGCTTTTATAATCTCAGCCTCACCATTGGAATTAGCGGTGAAATACATAATTCTTGAACCGGGCTTACCTTGGGTCAAATCATACTCCTTGTCACGTGACACGCCAAACACAGCACAACGTTTCATGTAGTATGGACCGCTCTTACCATCCCTATACACCACATTATACACTGTCCGCTTGTCATTCTTACGGAACACATCCAAATGAAGCACATTCGCACCCACCGACACCTTCTCTGCCACCTTAATCACCTTATATTTACCATCCTTAAAGAAGATAATGATGTCGTCAATGTCAGAACAGTTACACACAAACTCATCCTTCTTCAATCCTGTACCAATAAAGCCCTCTGCACGGTTGATATAAAGCTTTTCATTGGCCTCTACAACCTTCGTGGCAACTATCGTCTCAAAATTACGTATCTCGGTCTTACGAACATATTTCGCACCATACTTCTTCTTCAAGTAGTCAAACCATTTGATGGTAAACTGCGTGAGATGTTCTATGTTATATTCCACCTCAGTAATCTTTTGCTTGATGGCTGCAATATTATCATCTGCCTTCTTGGAGTCAAACTTGGTGATGCGCACCATCTTGATGTCCAGCAAACGTAATATATCCTCATCACGCACCTCTCGCACCAACTGCGACAAGAAAGGTTTCAGGCGCTTGCCAACATGCAACACTACATCCTCCTGAGTAGCACTCTCCTCAAATTCCTTATCCTTGTAAATGCGCTGTTCTATAAATATCTTTTCAAGCGATGTGAAAAAAAGTTGCTCATTCAGTTCGCTCAACTGCACCAAAAACTCCGCATGAAATATCTCCATCGTGTGGTCTACACTCGCTTTCAGCAATGCACTCACAGTGAGAAACTCCGGCTTCTTGTCGCGAATCACACAACAATTAGGATAAATACTCTGTTCACAATCCGTAAACGCATAGAGAGCATCAATAGTCTTGTCTGATGACACGCCGGCTTGCAGATGAATCCTAATCTCCACATTCGCTGCCGTGTTATCATCCACCTTGCGAATCTTTATCTTACCCTTTTCGTTGGCTTTAATAATAGAGTCAATCAATTTACCCGTATTCGTCCCATAAGGTATCTCAGTCACAACCAAGGTCTTGTTGTCAAGCTTACTAATCTTCGCACGAATCTTCACCATCCCACCTCGCTCACCATCATTATACCGGCTCACATCAATCGAACCCCCCGTAGGAAAATCAGGATAGAGAACAAATGGTTTATTCTTTAAATACGCCACAGCCCCTTCACACAGTTCCACAAAATTATGAGGCAAAATCTTGGAGTTCAATCCCACAGCAATACCTTCCACACCCTGAGCCAGCAATAAAGGAAATTTCACAGGCAGTGTAATCGGTTCGTTATTTCTTCCATCATACGATTTCTTCCACTCCGTCACTTTCGGACTATACAACGTCTCCAATGCAAACTTCGACAAACGAGCCTCAATATAACGAGGAGCGGCCGCACCATCACCCGTCAATATATTACCCCAGTTACCCTGACAATCAATCAATAAATCCTTTTGACCCAATTGTGTCAACGCATCCGCAATGGAAGCATCACCATGAGGGTGAAACTGCATCGTGTGACCAACAATGTTAGCCACCTTATTATACCGGCCATCCTCCAATCGACGCATTGAATGAAGAATACGACGTTGAACAGGCTTCAACCCATCATAAAGATCAGGAACAGCACGCTCCAAAATAACATAAGAAGCATAGTCTAAAAACCAATTTTGATACATCCCCGTCAAGTGGTGTAACACAGATGGGGAGCTATTCTCCGGAACTTTATAAGAAGAATGTTCAGACAACTCATTCGTCTCTTCTTCTATTGGGTATTCATCTACAGACATAAGGTTCGTATAAGAAAAGATTACAACTACCGATTTTTGTATCCTTGCAAAGATAGTGCAAACCGAGTGAATAATCAAAAATAAACTTGTTTAATTTTTGATTGTTCCAAGGTGCAGCCTATCTTATTCAAAGATAGTGAAAGGTGAGCGAAATAACAAAATAAGCTTGCTTAATTTTGTATTTCCGAACCGCATCCTATCTTGGCCGCAGGCAAAGATAGTGAAAACCGAATGCATCCTATCTTATCTAAAGATAGCGGAACAAACCGAAAGCAGGTATCCACAGCGCGGCAACCCTTCTTTATCGATATATATCATGTGAGTGCAGAAGATCTTCCAATTTGGTTGTGGCATCGGGAAACTTGTGTGACGGATATACCTTATAGGAGTCCAAAAATTCTTCTAATCTGCCTTCTTCCATAAACTCCATAAACATTTGCCGAATATAAGTACAATAAAGAGCAGATGCTTTAGAATCGAAACACGGTTCCACTTGATAGTAATTATACACTGTATCCATATCAAGCCTATAAACAGCTTTAACTGGATAACTTTTCATGAGCGAATCCGAAGCCAACTGCACCACTTCTGTAGAATGATATGTTCCATTATCATCATAAAATAAAGTTGTACCAGTATATGTCTCTCCTACTTCATTTGGTAACCCTGTAACTGGAATTATATATGGCAAAGGAATTACTTCAAATCCTTCAATATAACCTAATTGATGATTTATACTTGGATACCAATGGTTTCCTACTTTAATAATTTTAAATTTCATCTGGTATTGGATTTAATACAGATGCTGCAATATTTGCATATGCATCTGCTAATTCATTAAATTCGTGATTATTATGTCCTTTAATTCAAAAAAACTTAACATTATGAAAATGAATTCATTCATAAATTTCTCTTCATAAATCCATATTTTTCTTTGTTTCATCACAACATTGAATTCATTGTTCTAAATATCCATTATTAATACTATTAACAATATATGCAGAATCAGAATATATTTCAATTTCAACAGGCTGTTTGAAATATTTTAATGCATTTAATACACC
>CALGCU010000016.1 GCA_937886455.1 uncultured Bacteroidales bacterium
CTTGATTCTGCGCTTACTTAATCGAAATTTTGCACTATCTTTTGATAAGATTCTTGACTGAATCAAGCGAACAAGTTCGAGCGGGATGCACCTTAGCAGAACAAAATAAAATGCATTTTATTTTGTTCTGCTTTCAGTTTTCACTATCTTTGCCTACATGTTGAGGGAGGAGGTTCTTAAATATATTATCGCATTTCTTACGAGGGATGAAAAGATTGCAAGTAGGGTGGGGTACACTGATAATCTTGCGGAATTTCATCGCTATGCTGTGGTGATAATACCATCCAGTTTTTTTGATGAAAAGTGTTATGCTACACCTCTTTCTGTGCCTCAACTTCCGCTACAGGAAGTAGATAATGTGCCACTGCTATTTGGTACTCCACAAATGGAATGGAAGGGGGATACTTTGGTGGTGAATGCAGATATCATTGCGTCAAGTTTCTATTTTATAACGAGGTATGAGGAACTGGTGAATAGTAAGAGAGATTTGCACCAAAGGTTTGATGCGAAACATTCTCTTTTGAAGCAAGCCGGACTACTCATGAGGCCTATTGTGGATGAGTATGGACAACTTCTTAGAAAATGGCTGGAGCAAGCAGGGGAGAAGGTGGCTGAAATACCCCTCGGATTTTCAGATATATGTCTCACACATGATGTGGATTGCTTGGACTATTACCACAGTTGGAGAGGTACATTAGGAGGGATAAAGCGCATATTGCTCCGGCAAACAGATGAGCAATGGGAGGACATTAGACGGGCATGGCAAAATATTGAACAAGACCCTGCCTACACATTTCCATGGATAGCTAAACAAAACAAGAAACTGCTTAAGGCGCGTAGCATATATTTCCTTAAAGCTGCTCGCAAACATCATAGATTAGATAGACCTTGTTATGATGTGGAGGGTGAGAAGTTGCAACGTTTTTTTGAATTTTGTAAGCAACAGAATGCGGAAATAGGACTGCATTGTAGTTATCTGTCAGGTAAGCAATCGGACTTGCTGAAGGATGAAAAACAACGATTGGAACAGGCGCTGGAAACTGAAATAGTGCAAACGCGCTATCATTTTTTGCGGACTTGTTCGCCTGAAGATATGCAAGTGCTGGCAGATATGGGCATTACAGATGATTATACAATGGCTTTTGCTGATCATGTGGGTTTCAGGCTGGGTACTACACATCCGGTGAAGTGGATTAATCCCAAGACGATGAGTTTAACGTCGTTAACGCTACATCCGATGACCTTGATGGAGTGTACTCTCATGGAACAAAGATACATGGCGCTCAATTATAACCATTCTATGCACATAGCTAAGCAGCTTGTGAATCAAGTGTATAAACATGGAGGAGAGTTGGTGTTGTTGTTTCACAATACATCATTTATCAATTCGTTGGACAGGGGATATGGTAAACTTTATGTTAATCTACTGCGCTATATAAATAATCTGTTAAGCTAAGGAGTGAGGACAATAGTGCCTATGAAGGGGGAGAAGAAAATACTTGTTTTAACGGATGCCTTTATGCCACCGGCTTATGTGCCAAGAGTGCGTACGCTGTGTGATGTGTTGGTGCAAAAAGGGTGGAAGGTGAAGGTACTCACGGAGGATGTGCAAGGTGTTCGTCCGCAGTTTACACATACATATTCTATTCATTCAGTACCTTATTACAAGTGTGAGGGAGTGATGGGGAAAATAGAATGGGTTGTAAAGTTTATTCTCAATCTTTTTTGTGACCATAAAGGTAGATATTTTACGCGACAATGGAATAATTTGTTAAGAAATGAGGAGTTTGACTACGTGTTCTGTTCCTCTTTTCAAACCTTTCCTCTCACAGTGGCAGCAAGATTGGCTCAACAACGTGGTGTGCCATTACATGTTGACTTGAGAGACATGGCAGAACAATGTGGAGGTCATCAATACAATAGCCATAAGGGAGTGAGGGGGAGCAGTTTGTATGAGTGGATAAATGCTATTTATGGGAGACGTAATGTGAGACGACGCAATGAGGTGCTGAAATGTGCTCAGTCGTTGAGTTCTGTGTCGCCATGGCATGTGCAGCAACTGAAAGAACTGAATGATAATGTTGCTCTTATATATAATGGGTATGACCAGCGCTTGTTTTTTCCTCATGATGTGAAAACAAATGCTTTTAAAATCATCTATACGGGCATGATTTATGGTAAGCAAATGCAAGATCCAACTCTGCTATTTCAGGCATTGCACAATATGTTGCGAGTTAATGAATTGCCTCAGGAGTTGGAGTGTCATTTTTATGTGAAACCCGAGGTGAGAAGATGTTTGGAAAATTATGCGACAGAATGGAAACTTACCAATTATCTATATTATCATGATTATGTGAGTCCACAAGAAATACCTGCCCTATTGCACGAGGCTTCTGTCGTGTTGGTGTTTAGTAATAAAACAGTGCCCGGTGGACCTAATGGCATTATGACCACAAAATTCTATGAGGCGCTGGGAGTGGAAAAGCCTGTGTTGTGTGTGAGGAGTGATGAGGCTCATTTGGCACAACTCATCTATGAGACGAATGTCGGTGTGTCGGCTACTACAGTGGATGAAGTGGAAGAATTTATACGAACAAAATATGATGAGTGGAAATCAAAGGGATATACTCATCAGAATGTAAATGTGGAAGAAAAAAATAAATACTCAAGGCAACAACAAGCCATACAGTTTATAGAATGTTTGAACCATATAGGATGAATGCTTTGAAACAAAAAGCAGTAAATATAATCTCGTTTGATATACCTTATCCTCCCGATTATGGAGGTGTGATTGATGTGTTTTATCAAGTTGAGTGCTTGAGCAAAGCCGGTGTGAAAGTAGTGCTACATTGTTTTCAATATAGAGACCGGCAACAAGATGGCAAATTGGAAGAGTTGTGTGAAGAGGTGTATTATTACAAACGCCATACGTCTATTTGGCGCCAGATGAGTTATTTGCCATACAGTGTGTGGAGTAGGGAGAATGAAATGTTGATAGCCAATTTGTTGAAAAATGACTATCCAATTGTGTTTGAAGGATTGGTGAGTTGCTTCTATCTGACGGATAAAAGATTGGCACACCGTAAGAAAATTTATAGAGAAGTCAATATTGAACATCAATACTATTGGCACTTAGCAAAGGCTTCGCGCAAATGGGTTGAAAAACTCTATTTCTTTGTTGAAGGATGCAAACTTTATTATTATCAAAGACAAGTGAAACATGCTCAAAGTGTTTGGTCGGTGGCAAGCGATGATGCTGAGTACATGAGGCGTCATTTCCCTACGGTGCCTGTTGTGTTGTTGCCATGTTTTCACTCGCACGATGAACTGATGATTCAACCAGGTAAGTCAGACTATATACTCTATCATGGTAACTTGGCTTTGGCGGAAAATGAGGCTGCGGCTTTGTTTTTGATAAAGGAAGTATTTCCACGCTTGCCTTATCGTTGTGTAGTGGCCGGCAGACAACCCTATCCAGTGCTTTATCAAGCAGCGAGCTCAACATCAAATGTGGAGATTGTAGCTAATCCTTCGCAGGAAGAGATGGAACAATTGGTCAAGGAAGCACATATACATTTACTCTATACCGCACAGCCTACCGGTTTGAAACTCAAACTTCTGAATGTGTTGTACCAGGGAAGGCACATCGTGGCTAATTCGCACATGTTGGCCGGAACAGACCTGCAAAATAGTCAAGTGTGTTATGTGGCAGAAACGGCAGAACAGTTGGTTCAGCAATGTCTGGCGTTGAAGAATGTTCCGATGGAAAATGAACATATTTCGGCTCGATCAACCTTTTTGCAATCAACATATGCACGGCAAAGGATGACACAAGCTATGCTGGATGATTTGTAGAAAAGCACAGGTTGTGGCATTCTGTAATAATGAAATGTCAGAAAATACACATGAATTCATGTGAATGTGCAGATATTTGTACAATTATTTAAAATAGGTCATTCCAAGGATGTGAAGGACCTAAATACTTAAAATGATTGATAACAACCCAAAGATGATTTGATATGAAAAAACAACTTTTGTTTACAATGTTAATGTTGTGCGCATTGGGAGCAAATGCTACAAACTACTATGTTGCACCGAATGCTACAGGTGATGGAACATCGTATGAAAAGCCCGCAGAATTGGTAACTGCAATATCCCAATTGACTTCCGGAGATACTTTGTTTTTACTGGGAGGACAATATGACTATTCAACGAAAATCAGTGTAGGCTCGTCTAAGTCGGGTACAGAAGCAAAAAGAACAGTTGTTTGTGCATATCCCGGAGAAACTCCCATATTAGACTTTCGTAATATGGTGTATGGGGAGCGTGGATTAAGTATTGGTGATGGGGCTACATATATTCATGTGAAGGATTTGACTATACGTTATGCGGGTAAGAATGGTTTGATTAACTATGGTAGTTATTGTTTGTTTGAAAATCTTGATGTGTATGGTTGTGGAGATAGTGGAATACAAATGAAGAATGGAGGTAATAATGTGATTCGTAATTGTGATTCGCATGATAATTTCGACTACCAATTAGGAGGAGTGAATGCAGCTGATTATGGTGGTAATGCAGATGGATTTGCAGATAAACAACATAGCGGAGCAGCTAATTCATACTATGGATGTCGTGCATGGAATAATTCAGATGATGGATGGGATTTCTTCCAACGTGTCACCAATGGTAGCACTACAATTATGGAAAATTGTGTGTGTTATGCAAATGGGCCGGAGTATTATGACATGACAAATCATCCACGTTATGAAAAAGATAAAACATGGTTTGACCAATTTCAAGAAGATCGTACTGTGACAGATGCGGATGGAGCCAAAATGACTGTGAGCCTAAGTAAATACTACAATTGGGGTAATGGTAATGGTTTTAAATTAGGTGGTGGATCTACGGTGCATAATGTTGCATTGTATCGATGCTTGTCGGTGCAGAATACAGTGAGAGGATTTGACCAGAATAACAACTTTGGTGATATGGTGATTTACAATGCTTCGGCTTATGATAATGGGACAGATTATGGTTTTGGTAACGGAAATGGGGGAAACTTGATTATTAAAAATAGTGTTTCACTCAAGTCTCGTTCTGCTAACTACTTTAAATGTTCCAAGGTGACTAATGTGAATAACTCTTGGAATACCTCCGGAGTGTCGTGTACAGAGGCTGATTTCTTCTCTTTGGATGTATCATTGATATTACAGCCTCGCGAAACAAATGGAGAAATATCGACCACAACTTTTATGCAATTAAAAGAGGGTAGTGATTTGATTGATGCAGGTGTTGATGTGGATCTTCCTTATGGAGGCGAAGCACCAGATATGGGATGTTTTGAAGTGGGAGAATTGACAGTGTATCCATGTGGATTGACGTGTAATACAGCCAACGGTAATCAAAACTTACTGAGGGGTGAAACTTTAGTGGAAATTGTTTTTTCTTGGTATGGAGGTGCAGAAACAGCTTTTGTGGAAGGACTACCAAGTGGAGTGGAGGCTATAGTGGATGTAAATGCTAAAACATTAACCATTCAAGGTGCTCCTTCAGAGGTGGGTAAATATGAATATACCGTAACAGCAACCGGAGGGGATAATGAGCCTATTTCTCTGCAAGGAACCATCATAGTTAAGCCTGAGAGTGCAAAACGCATTGCGTATATTACCACACCTGATGCTCCTGCGGATAAACTAATTTTAGATCGCTTAAATAGTGCAGTAGATTTGGCTGTAACTATTGAAAATGCTAATACAAATAACGATTATTCTTCTTATGATGTGGTAGTGGTGAGTCCAGTTCCAAACTCATCGGCAGCTGGATTGAAGAGTGTGAAGGAGGTTGGTAAACCCATGTTGCTCTTAAAACCTTTTATGCTGAAAAATACAGTGTGGAATTGGGGAACTCCTGCCAATACATCAGATGCTGCTATGCACGTGTTAGAACCTACCCATCCTATTTTTTCGCATATCGATATGGATAATCAGATGTTGACCCTCTTTGATCAAGTATCAACGAATGGAGTTACTATGCTCACGTCGTGGATTGCGCAACCCGTTCCAACATATAAGGTGTTGGCTACTCCGGTGAGCAATCAACAAGCAGAGAGCATCGTGGAATGTGAAGCAGGGACAGATATAAATGGGACTGTATTGAAGGAGAGATTCTTGATGATGGGTATTAGCGAATACTCAACAGCGGCACTTTCTGATGAGGGAGTACAATTAGTGGAAAATGCATGTCGCTATCTAATGGGTATGGAGATAGTGAGTGCTGTGGATGATGTTCATTCCCATGGTTACAATATAATTCAACAAGGTACATGTCTGTCAGTGTTATCTGGTGAGGAAATAGAGTCCTTGGGAATTTATACATTAACGGGACGTTTTATGGGCTCAGTGGAAAATAATTCTTCACTATATATGCCACAAGGCGTTTATGTGGTAGAAATAACTACGAAACAAGGAATAAAACACTATCAGAAACTCCTCTGGCAATAGCAAATATGCCTTTATAACAGCAATTTGTATGTGAGATATTAGTTGTAAAGAGAAGAGAAACGTAGATTTGGGCAATAATCTTGTTAAATTGTTTGGACTATTCCGACCTTTTTGATTAAATTTGCGCCCTAATTGCATTTATGGAAATAAACAGTAATCATAATTATCAGATACATCCTTTGCCATAGAGCATTTGCCTGTCCTGATTGGGTCAGGTGGAGGTTCTGTATTGTAAAGGTCGTGTAATTGTGGTTTTATTAGCTAACACTTAAAAATACTGACGACTTGGAACCAAAATTAAAATTGTATGGTTTTAATAACCTGACCAAAACACTGAGTTTCAATATTTATGATGTATGTTACGCCAAAACAGAGCGTGAACAGTTGGATTATATCCGTTATATTGATGAGCAATATAACTCAGAGCGTCTTACCAACATTCTATGTAAAGTGACTGAGATGATTGGAGCTAAAGTCTTGAGTATTTCAAAACAAGACTATGATCCACAAGGAGCAAGTGTTACTCTGTTAGTTTCAGAAGAGTATAAAGTGCGCAACAATATGAAGGGGGAGACTGTTGTTGGTCATTTGGATAAATCACATGTTACTGTTCATACCTACCCAGAATATCACCCGGAGAACTCTATCGCTACCTTTAGAGTGGATATAGACGTGTCAACGTGTGGTCATATTTCTCCATTGAATACATTGGACTATCTTATCAATAGTTTTGATTCGGATATTATTACTATAGACTATCGTGTGAGAGGATTTACGCGTGATATGAATGGACGTAAGTGTTTTAACGACTCAGATATTACATCTATACAAGATTTTATAGATCCGGGTTTGCTCAAACGTTACGATGCATTAGATATTAATGTTTATCAGTCGAATATGTTCCACAGCCGCATGTTGATTAAGGACATAGTATTGCAAAATTATCTCTTTAAAGTAGATAGTTATGAACTGGCTCCAGAGGAACGTATGTTGATATCAGAAAATCTGCGTCGTGAGATGATAGAAATATATAGTGGTAGAAACATCTTTTCATAAGTTGGATAAAATTGAATAAATCAAATCAAGAACGAATGCCCATCTATGAAGCTTTGCGAGAGTATAAAAGCAATCGCATAGTTTCATTTGATGTTCCCGGACACAAACAGGGTAGAGCCACAACACAGTTAACAGCTTTCCTTGGCAAGGACTGCATGAGTGTGGATGTCAATTCAATGAAACCGTTAGACAACTTGTGTCATCCTACTTCTGTGATTAAGGAGTCAATGGACTTAGCAGCTGCTGCATTTGGTGCATCACATGCTTTTTTTATGGTAAATGGTACCTCGTCTGCAGTGCAAACAATGGTCATGTCAATGTGTAAGCATGGTGATAAGATTATCATGCCTCGTAATGTTCACAGAAGTGCTATCAATGCCTTGATTCTTAGTGGCGCTCAGCCGATTTATGTGGATCCAAAGATGAACTCTGATTTGGGAATCTCTTTGGGTATGACAGTGGAGGGTGTAAAAAAAGCTATTGAAGAACATCCCGATGCAAAGGCTGTATTGGTGAACAATCCTACCTATTATGGCATTTGTTCAAATCTTCAGGAAATAGTGCGCATTGCTCATCATGCAGGCATGAAGGTGTTGGTGGATGAAGCTCATGGCACTCATTTTTATTTTGATTTTTAAAATAAGGTTCTATTGTATCTTTATCAACAAATTTGTACCAATTATTATCTTTTTGGCTCTTATCCAAAGAAATCATATCAGGATATTTTTGATTAAATTCAGATACAAATTCTTCTTTAGCCTTAAAAATTTCTTCTTTCTTTTGCTCGTTCTTTTCGTTGTTTTCTGATTTCACTTCGATTTTCTTCCCACATTTTTCGTTTTTCTTCTTTCTTTGCTATTTTTCGAAGTTGTTTCTTACTTAATTGTTTTGTTTCTTCAATATTTTCATTTGCAAAGGATTTTACAACACGAACACCTAAAAGCGAATCCTCAATCTGGCTGTTAAGCTCACCCACAACA
>CALGCU010000017.1 GCA_937886455.1 uncultured Bacteroidales bacterium
GAGGTTACTTCACAGCAACCTCTATTTCCGTTATTAAATAGGAGAATACTCCCTTTAATACCTTTAATTAAATATTATGAAAAAACTGTTTTACTTTATCAGCAATCTGTCAATCATGCCATAGTCTAATGCTTCTTGTGATGTCATCCAATAGTCACGATCAGAATCTTTCTCTATTCGTTCATACGGATTGCCTGAATGGTCGGCAATGATGGTATAAAGTTCTTTTTTAAGTTTCTGGATTTCGCGAGCAGTGATTTCTATATCAGAAGCTTGACCTTGTACACCTCCCATTGGTTGGTGAATCATAATGCGTGAGTGTTTGAGGGCAGCACGTTTTCCCTTTTGTCCTGCCACCAACAACACAGCCCCCATAGAAGCAGCCATACCGGCACAGATGGTAGCCACATCTGAATTTACGAACTGCATGGTATCGTAAATACCAAGCCCGGCATATACTGACCCTCCGGGCGTATTCAGATAGATAGAAATATCCTTTCCTGGGTCTGAAGTATCTAAGAAAAGTAATTGAGCTTGAATCACATTGGCTGTATAGTCATCTATTTGTGTACCTAAAAAGATGATACGGTCCATCATCAAACGCGAGAACACATCCATCTGCGAAACGTTGAGTTGACGTTCCTCCAGAATAGTGGGTGAGATGTAGTTGCTCGTCACACCCATATACTTATCTAGGTGGAGGCTACTCATTCCCAGATGCTTGGTAGCATATTTCTTAAATTCGTCCATTGTGCTTATTTATAAAGTTCTTGAAGTTGCTCCATGGTTACGGTCTTGTTTTCTAATTTAACAAGTCCTTTGACGAGTTCAAACACCTTGTTTTCCAACACACGTTCAAGCATGCCACGTACTTGGTCTTTGTTTTTCATCATATCTTTGGCGTAGTTTTCTAAGATAGCGTCTTCTACACCGGTGATACCATATTGAGCAAATTGCATTCTTGCTACATATTTAGCATATTCTTGCAAGTCATCTTCCTTCACTTCGATTTTGTTGTCTGCAGCTATTTTGTCCTTAATCAATTGCCACTTCAACTCATCCAACATAGCGGGGAAGTCTTTATCGAGTGTTTCTTGTGTCATTTTTTCGTTGGTAGCAAGCAACCAACGTTTCAAGAATTCTTCAGGGAAAGACACTTTTTGATTTTTCTTCATCAAGAGTGCTTTTGCGTCTATGCCAAAACGATAAGCTCCTTCTTGTTTGAGGTCGTTAGCAATTCCTTCAGCTACTTTAGCACGGAATGCAGCTTCGTCAGCCACCGCTCCTTCGCCATAGACTTTGTCAAACAATTCTTGGTTTACTTCTGCTGCTTGATAGCGAGTAATACCTTCAATGTGGAAGGTGAAGTCTGAATTAAGTTCTTTAACTTCTTCTTTTGTGAGTTTCAATAGAGAAGCAATTTCCACTTCGCTTCCTGCAAATGCAGTCTGAGGATTGAACACAACATCACCTTCTTTTTGCGCAGCGATAAAGAGTTGTTTTTGTGCTTCATCTTTCATGTGAAGAGGGCTCAATGTAGCATCTTCCACTACAATACCGCCTTCTTTCACAGCTCCATTCTCCATTTGAGTCAACTTACCTTTCAATACGTCGTTTTCTTCTACGCTGTCTGCTTGGATATATTGTCCAAAGCGACGAGTGAACATATCTACTTGGTCGTTAATCATTTTTTCATCCACTGTAACTTCATAGTAAGGCACTTTGTCTTTTTCTGTAAGTTTAGTAGAAACAGCCGGAGCCAATGCAATATCAAACAAGAATTCAAAATCTTCTTGTGTATCAAAGTCTATTTCGGGTTGTTCTGTTTCATTGGGAAGAGGTTCACCCAACACATTAAGGTCATTGTCCTTGATATATGAGAACAAAGCATCAGACAACACTTTGTTGATTTCTTCTCCAAGTACGGCTTTTCCGTAAAGTTTTTTCACCATACCCATTGGAACCATGCCGGGACGGAAGCCGGGCATATTGGCTTTTTTGCGATAAGCACGTAGCGACTTATCCACTTTTTCTGCATAATCAGCTTTTTCCACTTTGATAGTGAGAATAGCATTCAATTGATCAATGTCTTTTCTTGTTACGTTCATCGTTGTAATGATATTATGTTCAATGATTAATATTTCTTCTTAATAAGACGGCAAAGTTACACCTTTTTTTATGTTCTAACAAATTCAGGATTAAATCATTTGATTACTCAGCTTTTTTATTCATGCGTTTACGCTCAGTTTCGTCCAATATAATTTTTCTCAAACGTATCTTAGTGGGCGTAACTTCCACATATTCATCTTCTTTAATATATTCCAATGCTTCTTCAAGGCTGAACACAATCGGCGGAGTAAGCACAGCCTTATCATCAGCACTCTTAGAGCGCATATTGGTGAGTTTCTTCGACTTGGTAACATTAATCACTATGTCACCTTCTTTGGCATTTTCACCCACCACCTGACCGGCATAAACCTCCTCCTGTGGGAAAATAAAGAATCGACCTCGGTCTTGCAACTTGTCAATGGCATAAGCAAATGCAGTTCCGCTCTCCATAGCTATGAGAGAGCCATTGACACGCTTTTCTATCTCACCTTTATAGGGTTGATACTCCGTGAAGCGATGTGACATAATCGCCTCACCTGCTGACACATTCAACACCTTGGTACGCAAACCGATAATACCGCGTGAAGGTATGAGAAATTCCAACTGAATACGGTCGTTCACCGCCTCCATGCTAATCATCTCGCCCTTACGCTGTGTCACCATTTCGATGATTTTTCCGGAACATTCTTCCGGTGTATTGACCGTGAGTTGCTCAATAGGCTCACACTTCACTCCGTCAATCTCCTTGATAATCACCTGTGGTTGTCCCACCTGAAGTTCATAGCCCTCACGACGCATGGTTTCAATCAAAACAGAGAGGTGCAACACACCACGTCCATATACATGCCACACATCCTCATTGACATGTTTTTCCACACGCAATGCAAGGTTTTTATCCAACTCTTTCACCAAGCGGTCATTGATGTGGCGTGAAGTGACGTATTTACCTGCCTTGCCAAAGAAAGGAGAGTCGTTGATGGTAAACACCATACTCATGGTAGGTTCATCGATAGCAATGGGGTCTAATGGTTCCGGATTGATGGCATCACAGATGGTATCTCCGATTTCAAACCCATCAATTCCCACCACAGCACATATATCCCCTGAATGCACTTCTTGTATCTTCGTACGTCCCAGCCCTGTGAAAGTGTCAAGCTCCTTGATGCGCACTTTCATTCTGGTGCCATCACGTTTCACCAGCATCACATCCATATTTTCACGCAACACACCTCTGTGAACACGTCCCACAGCAATACGTCCCACATAAGAGGAATAATCCAACGAAGTGATAAGCATTTGAGGGGTTCCCTCAAGGCACGGAGGAGCAGGTATATGTTCTATAATGGCATCCAACAGCGGAGTGATGTCGGTCGTTGGTTGTTTCCAATCATCACTCATCCAGTTATTCTTTGCCGAGCCATACAAGGTATGAAAGTCTAATTGATCTTCGGTTGCATTGAGATTAAACATCAGGTCAAACACAGCCTCTTGCACCTCATCAGGGCGACAATTCAGTTTATCCACCTTATTGATAACCACAATGGGTTTCAAATTCATTTGAAGCGCTTTTTGCAACACAAAACGTGTCTGAGGCATTGGGCCTTCAAATGCATCCACCAAAAGCAACACCCCATCAGCCATGTTCAACACACGTTCCACCTCACCTCCAAAATCGGCGTGACCCGGAGTATCGATGATGTTGATTTTATATCCCTTATATTGTATAGAAACGTTTTTTGCCAAAATAGTGATGCCACGTTCGCGCTCAAGGTCATTATTGTCCATGATAAGTTCGCCAGTACTCTCATTCTCACGAAAAAGGTGACCGGCCATTAACATCTTATCTACCAGAGTTGTTTTACCATGGTCAACATGCGCAATAATAGCAATGTTTCTAATCTTCTGCATACTCAATTTTATTAATCTTTATACCTTAAGTTCAAGAGTGCAAAATTAGTAAAAAATAGGGACACCACGAAGGATATAATGCGATTTATTGCCATATAAATGGATTTATCACCGAATTTTACCGCCGAAGCCCTACTATAAAAAAAAGGAGGCAAATGCCTCCTTGTGATACAGAAAAACTTTGTTAATCATTAATAGTAAACTCAAGATAGTACTTATCCAAGCAACTCTTCCAGTAGTCATAACGTTCATCATAGACAGAGTGTGATTCTGTTTCCATGGTAATTTTGTTATATCCACGTTTTGCATTGTACAATTTTCCTGCCCACGATGCCTTATAAGCTCCGGTTTGCGTATTCTTATACACAGTGATAGTGGTCGCACGTGGATTGGCTGGCGTAGTTTTCCCTGTAGTTGGACAGTAGTAATAAGGAGCATAGCCGGAAGCAGACATAGAGGTCCATTCCGGACCTAAACTACTGACATCATCACTACTTCCACCACTTCCTCCGCCGGAACTTCCTCCAACACCTTGCTGATTGATGGTAACTGTAGTGGAATAAGTTTCACCCTGCACATCATTAACAGTGATATACATGAAAGCACTGCGTGCAGACCCCGAATTAGCACTATTCCCCCAACGTATCGTCACTACATAACATCCATCACTTTCCACTATAGAAGAAACCTTCACAGCCCACAACCACGAAGCAGAACAACTCACTTGCACTTTATCCAAAGTA
>CALGCU010000018.1 GCA_937886455.1 uncultured Bacteroidales bacterium
AAATCTTCTCGATTTTGTCCGAGGCTTGTCCTTGGCAAAATCGAGTTGGTTTTTTTTGTATGGGTGGCGGACACGGCACGCCGTTTGAATAAATTGCTTGTGCTCGGCAATTAGAAAACAAGTTTTCCATTGCGCTTGCTTAATCGCAATTTTGAATAAATTGGTGTTGGATGTTATTTTATCGGGCAGGAATAAAAGAACGAGAGGACAATGGTTAGTTTTGTCCTCTCGTTGTGTTTGAGTGATGTATCGATAAGGTTATTGGATGACTATTTTTTGTACCATTTGTCTTCCGTCCATGAGTGTCATCTCAATGATATAGATACCGGCACGCTGTGGAAGTCGTATGATATTCATGCCCTCTTCAAAACAGAATTCATCACACAAAACTCCCATTCCATCGCTTGTATGGTTGCTGCCGCTCCAGATTGATAGAATGTTTGTTCGAGTCGGATTTCTTCTTCAGCGGGTGTGAGCATTACAGGTGTGAATGGGCATGTGAGTAATTCTTTTTCTCCATTTTGTGTGATACCCAACTGGTAATATGAGTTTGGATTGAGATTAACTCCGTTTCGATAGAGCACGTTTCCGTTTTGTCCTTCCATTGGCAAGCCATTTTCATACCATTGTAGTGTAGCCCCAATGAAGTCGTATCCTCCATTGTGTTGTTCGTTTTTAAGTCCTAATACATCGTTCCATCTTTGCGCTATGACATCAGAGGGATAGTCCACTTTGTAGGTGAGTGGTAATGTGTCAGCCACACAATGTCCATAAACCAGCAGGTTTGCCTTATAGTATCCCGGTTTCATATTTGTAGTCGGTACACTCAGTGTATTGGCTGTGACATGAGTAAGAACTTTTTCTCCTGTTTCATATTCCACTTCACAGCTATCCAGATTTCCCGAGATGAGTTGGTATGGCAGCACAAATTCTGCTGTTTCGGGGCAGACTTCAAATATAGAATCCGGTACAGTAATTTTCACCGGTTCTTTTCCAAATGTTGCATCTATGTCTTGTGTGAATATGTCCTCACATTCACCGTTGGCAATTGAAGCTTTGAGTGTGACGGTATAGTATCCATAACGTTTGTAAGTGTGTACAGGACTTTCCTCGTAGGATGTGGTTCCATCACCGAAGTCCCAGAAGTAAGCATCACATTGATTAGCCGCTACTCCTTTTCTTGTATATACATAACTCTTGTTGGTGAAAGCCACTTCCACTTGACAATCTTTCTCCGTCATGGTGTATTCCATGCCAGCAGAGGGGAATCTTGGTAGAAGAGAAGCTGAGAGTTCAAAGTAGCATTTAGTAGATTCCTTATTATCTTCCAGATATGTGAGTCGGCATATATATTCAGAAGTGTCATTTTGCAATGGTTGGAATTTGTTAGTTGTAGAAACAGTGGTGTCGGGGTTGCTGGCAGGATACCATCTATATGCAAACCCTTCCGGCACACCGAGTGCTTCGACAGTATTATCACCACAAGAAAGTCCAGATATACGTGCAGCAGCACAGTCGAGGGTGAAATAGGCATATCCATAGTGACCCGACAGCGAGCAGTCGTAAGTAGCTAACTGTATTTGTATGGTTTGTCCGATGTAGTCTTCAAGGTTTAATCCCAGTGTTGTCCAATCTTTCCATTCTACGTTACCCGTTTTGTTCCATTGTGCAGTGTTTTTATTTGGAATGAAGTCAGCAGCTCCACAATCTGGATTAATTTGTGCTCCGCTTTCATCGAGCATTTTGAGTGTGAATCTTGGTTGTTCAGAGTCATTGTGATTTGGATTTTCCAACACAACAGCATACTTGAGTAGCAAGATAGACATAGTGGAGTCCACTGTGCAGAAGTAGGTAATTCTTTCCGCATTACCCCCTACACCCCAGTTACCCAATCTAACCGAAGCCACTTCCCCGTCCGGTACCGTTTTGAGTTGGTGTCCAGTTCTCGGGTCGGTTTCTTCCACATCATAATGAATTGTGTGAGAGCTTGCCGCCGAAGCACTACCAAAGTCAACAACCCCCATACCCAAGAATGAATACGGTTCACTTAAGTTACCAGTAACTTTTCCGATATCAGCGATAGCCACTTGTGGGTTTTTGATATTGATATAGTCCACACACATTTCAGAAGAGACATAAACCAATAGGTTATTATAGACCGACCAAATACTGGTGTCATTTCCACAAATACCTCTAACCCAAATAGTATAAGTTCCCTTCGTGAGTCCGCTAATAGAGTCCATCGACTCAGTAAGATCTTTATGTTCAGTCCAGAAGGTGGTTTTCGTATTTCTATACTTCAAGTCATATTTCTCAGCATTTCCATACCAAGCAAATAGTCCAGAAGCATCAGTGATTGCGTGATAGTCAAGTGCTTGCGGTTTAGCGCAAGCCATTTTCTTTCCTATTTGCACATTGTCAATACATCCAGCCGGACTTCTTGGATTTTCTCCATTATCCGTAGATATCCAGCAGAAAACTAATCTGAAAGGTACTCCCGTACCCGGCACTTCAAACTGTCCATGTTGCCAATTACGCGCATTGAACATCACGGTGTCTTTTGACAGAGCATTACCTGACCATTGAATCCAATAGGATGTGAGCCATGTAGGAAGAGAAGCATGATTTGTCGATTGTATGTGTTGTGAAGCTGGTAGCCAACAGACATACATGCGATCCGTGAGATTTCCCATACACTTCCAATCGAATGCAATTTCGTAGCGTGACCCCACCGGAAGAGTGAACTCTTTGTATGCGATTTGGAGACCAGAGCTCGCTACATAAGAAGCAGAAGTACCATTATCAGGGGAGATGTAGATGGATTGATTACCATCGGAGGCAGTAGCCTTTCCGATTGTCCATTTGTTAGGATTATCTTTGTGGTTGTCAAATACCCACCCCTCAGAATCCTTTTCATTTTCAAATCCGCAGAAATAGGGGAAGTGCATTTCATTTTGCGCGTATATTGCACCCATTCCCAATATACATCCCACGATTAGGGAAAAGTATCTTTTCATCATAGTTTGTGTTTTCTGTTTTATAAAAAAGGGTGTGCCCTCCCTCACGGAGAGCACTACCCCAATACTGACGTTTTTATTGAACAATTAATTTCGTTCTGAATACATCACCATCGTCTGTTGTCATCTTGATGAGATAAGCTCCAGATATGGTGAATCCACCCAATTGAATTTGTTTTTCCTTCGTGAGGTCAAAGACAGTTTCTTTTACCTTAGCACCTACCGGGCTAAAGACTTCCACTGTTACTTTGTTAGCTTCAAATTCGTGTTGTACAGTGACTACTCCACCTCTCTTCACCGGATTAGGTGTGAGTGTGATATTGGTAGCATAAGCTTCATTAATAGCCACAAACGGTTCAACAATCAAGGTGAGTACAACAATACTATCACATCCACCATCTGCTTGTATGGTATCTCTATAGATGCCTTCTTCTACGAGATTAGTGAAGCCGTTCTTATTGTAAACTTCTCCTTCTTGGATTGTGTCACTCAACATGATGAACACTTTTTCAAGAACATTGAGTTTGTAGTTGACAATACTATCACAACCAGAAACCGAAGTGTAGAACACAGGGTATAGCCCCGGTTTGGTGTAGATTTGTCCATCAATTTCATAAGAATCACCTTGACAGATGTTGATTTCTTCAGTGATGTTGTACACCGGATTAACAGTGACATTTACAGTGACAGTACTATCACATCCTTCAACAGATTTGAATGGTTCAGCATACGTACCCGTTTCGGTGATAACTTGAGTACCGAGTGTGTAGGATTCACCTTGACACAACTGAACATCCAGCGTAAATTCGTAATTATCAACCACAGATAGGTTCAATGTGTAGATACTATCGCAACCTGTGATTGTGTTGTATTCATCCGTGTATCTGCCAGCTTCTTCCAATGTCTTCGTTCTCCAATTGTAAGGCAATTGTGAACGGCAGATGGTCAATTCTTCTTCAAAGTTATAAGAAGGATTTACAGTGAGGTCTAATACCACCACGCTATCGCATCCCAAAACAGTAGTAGCCATATTGACATAGGTTCCAGTTTGGTTTGCTTTGAATCCGAATTGTTCATACACTTCACCTTCACATATAGTTGCCACAATCGTGTCAGAGGAAGCTTCACCCATGAGTGAGAGTGTGTAGAGTGTATCAGCGGTCAATTCATTAGTTACCATACGCGTGTAGATGTATGGTTCAGCTTGTGGCATTACTTGCAGAGCCGGGATGTCAAATCCGTTTTCACGATAAGCGTATCCAGCAGATGTGGTGTCAGCAATAGCCACCGGAATGGTTTGGCTTATGCGTATGTTATCCAAGTGGATTACGCGGTATTCGTTGATAACAGACGATTCACCCATGAATGCAACTTGAATGATTTGTCCGGCATATTTGCTCAAGTCGAACAAATACTTCTTACCCTCAGCAGGGATTTCACTATATGCATAGTCACCCTCTTCGTCATTCCAGATGATAGCATTATCTTCTTTCCATGTGCGTCCGTTGTCGGTAGAAACGAGCACTGCGAAGATGTCGTCAGCTACGGTTTCCGTCACTTGTGTACAGAGGTCTGTCACAGAAGATGAAGAAGATATAATTTTACCATCCGTCAATGCAAGGTCGAATGTCAACTGTGATTGTCCTTCCGGAATAGCGATATTCGGTGTAACCATCCAGTCGGCTGTAGTACCAGAAACTGTATGGTGTTCTCCGTAGCTTTCCACATATTGGTAGGTACGCACTGTGAGTTTAGCATGTGATTCTGTGAAAGAGCAAGCAGATTCCGCACGTTTCCATTCAGAAGAAGAGGCATAAAGAGGTTCTGTGAGCGCAACACCTTCAAACACATCTTCCAAGAATCCTCTATACAATTTCCAATCAGGAATGTCTAACGAAGTTTGAACTGTACCACTAAATGTTTTGAATGTTTCCACAAACGGCAATGTGTAAGGAGTGTACAATGAGTGCATTGTTCCTGTGGTCCATGCAGTAGTGTCTTTATCTGTGGTAGTGCGCACTGCATAGTAGTATTCCTTATTCGGTTGCATACCATTCACCACATAAGGTTTAGTGGTGACACGACCATCATAAACATCAGCCACATAAGTAGCACTATCAAGATTTTCTTTTGTGATTGGAGTAGAAGACACTTTCAAATCCCATGCCTTACCATTGAGCCAATCCATTTCTATTTCAGTACCGCTGACGAGTGCATACGAAGTAACATTTTCAGGTTGTGCACACTCTACTTCCTCTATCTTCAGATTGTCAACCGCAGCCGGTTTTTCACCTTCTCTGATAGAGTTGTAGTTGTTCCAATAGAATGCCACATAGTAAACACCATCTTCCGGAACGAGGAATGAGAGCGTATCCGTAGTCCATGCCTTTTGGTCACGCATTGCTTCAGCTGAAATTTCAGCAGTCGCAAAGGAAGGAAGTGTTGAAGAATAGTATCCATAAGACATTCCCTCCATTTTGAGGTTCTTCATTTCTACTGCAGTTGGTATGAGGAATATACGCATGTAGTCATACTTATCAGTAGGAGTAGAATAATTAGTTGACATAGACGTTTCAGCAGTCCAATCCAAAACCATTTGATGACGTCCAGCTTTGAATGCAACCGGGCGATAGATGTATGTGTGTGTACGTGCTTTCAGATAATCAAAGTCAGTTCCGTTGTTAGAAATAAACAAGCATGTGTCATTGGTCTTAGGAGCAGTTCCGAATGTCCATTGGTTTTGTTCAGTAGTGTAAGTTTCCAATTGAACAGCGTTCCATTGAGCGTTTTGTTCCGCAACCGAGAAGTTGTCAATATATGGGATTTGCACAGGCACAACCGTAGTAGCTCTATTGCCTATAGGAATCCACATGCTTGGACCTTTATCTTCACAGATAGAACGTACAAATACTTTGTAGTTAGTGTTAGGACGCAGACCTGTCAGTGTAGCGCTTTCCTTACCTTCCACTGTAATAATGACTGAGTCGTTGAGGTCAGAATAGTAAAGCACATCATAAGTAGGAGTAGGATATTGCATATCCCATTCAATGTCCAAAGTTGTGTCAGTAGGACGCAGAATATCACCACCGCGAGGAGGCACACAACCTATAGAAGCCACTTCAATATTATCATACTTAATATATGCACCATAGTATTGACGGAAAGCGATGTAT